>CAJXMN010000009.1 GCA_913056215.1 uncultured Flavobacteriales bacterium
TTGCTGTAAGGAACAAAATCGGTACTTTTTGATCGATACCACGTATTTCTTTTGCCACGGTGAAACCGTCCATTTCCGGCATCATTACATCCAAAATAACAAATTGGAAATTTCCTTTATTAAACTTTTCCAAGGCTATTTTTCCGTTCCTGGCCAATTCTACTTGATAACCTTTAGCTTTAATAAACGAATTCAACAATAACCCCAGGTTGTTATCATCTTCTGCTAGCAAAATATTTATTTTCTCACTCATCTTTTTTGGTTTTAGGGATAACGAGGGTAAAAGTAGAGCCCTCACCATATTTACTTTTTACATCAATTTTCCAGTTTTCTATATCGGCAATAGCCTTTACGTAACTCAATCCGAGTCCAAAGCCTTTCACATTGTGAATGTTACCAGTAGGAACACGGTATAATTTGTCAAATATTTTGTCAATGTGCTCATTTTTTATACCAATACCTTTATCTTGAACTTTCAAGGCGAAATCCCCATTGGACTTTTTAACGGTCACTACATGTATATCAATGTGCTCGTTACTGTATTTGATCGCGTTGTCGATGAGGTTAGAAACAACATTCGTAGTGTGCACCGGATCTCCCGTAAAATGAAGTAGGCCGGTAGCTTGCTCTAGAACAATTCCACCTTTCCCTTCCGGAATCCGTATTTTGGACTTTTTAACTGCTTGAGCAACAATCTCATTTAGTTCTAGCTGTTCCTGTTTTAACTGTAATTCACCCTTGTCGATGACGGCGCTCTTCAAAATTTGCTCAACCAACAATCCCAAGCGTTTATTTTCCTCTTCAATCATTGATATATAGGGCGAAACAGCCTTGACATCGTCGCTCGTCATGTCTTGGTCATTCATGGCTTCACAAGCTAAAGAAATAGTGCTGATCGGTGTTTTGAATTCGTGGGTCATGTTACTGATAAAATCGTTCTTAACTTCTGCTAAGCGGCGCTGACTTAAGATAGTTCGAAACATCACATAGAAGGAAATGACCACGAGCACTACGAGTAAAACACTTACGGTGAGCGTTAACCACATTTCACGAAACAACACGGTGTTTCGTTTGGGGAACGAAACATGCAATAAGAGCGGTTCATCGAATATGTTACCCGGGAAGAGACGCACCTGTTTGGTATTAGAAGTATCGATAGTGCGCTTGTATTTGTCTGTGTACGAAGGGAACTCGATGATTTTATTGTTTTGATCGGTAATGCTGTAATTATAAGTTGTTTTTAATGATTCAGTTTCGAATGTTTTGGCAATCATAGAATCTAAAAATGCCAGATTAATGCGTTGGGAAGGATTGAGAAAGTTGGTACTACGAAAAGTATTAACCATCAGCTCATTGATATATTTCGACTTTTTAAAAAGACTGGTCAGAACGCGTTTATCCAATTGATATGCAAGATCTGTTGAATCTTCGTTTTTACGTTTCTTCTGACCGGTTTTGATAAGTGTTCCTATTTCACTGATATCGCGAGCCAATACGCTATGCTTGGCCGAAACTTCTGTGAGCGAATCGTAAGATTCTCCAGTAATGTGTAGGTACTTTCGTGCTTCCCCGTCTTCATATATCGTGGTATCTGTGATCGACACTGATTCGCGTACCGGGACTAAATTTTGGAACTCTTGTTTGAGTGCTTTTTTATATTGTCCGCCAAAATCTTTATTAAAAAAAGAGGTGTAGCGCTGTAGATCAGAGGCTTTTTCGTGACGAATGGCAACCTTGGAAAGCACATTGTCAATATGAGTGTTAAATTCTTCAGACTTTTGTTCATAAAGTTGTCCCGCATGGTAAAGCTGCAACCCAACCAACACAAGCAATGCCGTACTTGTCAAATAGATAATATTAGTAATGCTAATTTTACGCATGCTTTTCGAAATTAGCAGGATATAATTTAATACGGGTTGTGCTTAACCTTTTTTAACAGGCTAAGCGAGCGCTCAGGTCAAAGCACTCAGAGCTTCATCGTCATCCAAAGATCGCATGAAAAATGACCTGATTCACCTAGTCGGTGATTGATCACCGTAAAACCCATCTTTTCGTAAAGATAAACCGCTTGATTTAATGCCGGTATCGACTCCAGATACAAGTGGGTATAATTCATTGCTTTGGCAGTTGCAATACATTTTTCCATCAAGCGCTTCCCTAATCCATAACCTCTATAATCGCTGTCTAGATATAATTTCACCAGTTCACCATATCCATCGGGTAACCCTTTCGTTGGAAAAATCCCACATCCTCCAATTATTTTTTGGTCAGCTTCAGCAATGAAGTAACAACTTCCTTCCCTTTGGAATAATGCGAACAACTCGTCAGTAGTGGGGTCTGTATAGACTGTCCCTGGCTTGTTTTCGCCGTATTCTTCCAGTGCTTTTCGGATGACACTGGCAATGTTTGAATTATCCGATTCTTGTATAGGACGAATGGTGAAATTTTGCATGTTGGCACTTTTTAATGGTACAAAAATAGAGGAATGTCGCTAACCCATGCAAATTTTATGGTGATCTACACGAGTTCTTACTATCTGAGTGAGGAACGCTCTTTTAAAAGTGAAGGTCTAGTAATAAAAATTTCGTAACTTTCATTGTATAGGTTTCAAATTGAGACATTCATGCTGATGTAAGTTTGAGCTATATTAAACGACTAAAAAAATATAAACGATACAGATGAAGTTAACCAAGATAGATTTTAAAAATAAACAAGGAGATACGATCAGTGGAAGGCTGGATTTCCCGAGAGATCAAAAACCACTAGCATACGTGCTTTTTGCCCATTGTTTTACGTGTAATAAAAATCTTGTTCCTGTCAAAAATATATCACGGCAACTCACCGAACAAGGGTTTGCTGTGTTGCGTTTTGACTTTACTGGTTTAGGAGCCAGTGAGGGGGATTTTGAAAACACCAATTTTTCTTCCAATATTGAAGATTTGCTTTGTGCAGCAGAGTACTTAGAAAAAGAGTACGAGTCTCCCGCCCTTTTAATTGGCCACTCTTTAGGAGGAGCGGCGGTCATCTACGCGGCAAGTAAGCTCAACAGTGTTCAGGCTGTGGCAACTGTAGCTGCACCTTCATCACCAGGACATGTCAAGAACTTGTTCGGATCGGATATTGATCGAATTAAAGAGCTCGGTAAAGCAGAAGTAAATATCGGCGGAAGGTCTTTTCACATAAAAGATCAATTTCTGGAAGATATTTCGGAAAAAAACATGACCCACGCTCTGAAACATTTGCGTAAGCCTATCTTAGTGATGCACTCTCCCCAGGATACAACAGTTAGTGTAGAAAACGCTGCGGAGATCTATCAGCATGCCATGCATCCGAAGAGTTTTATTTCTTTGGATGGTGCGGATCATCTGTTGAGCAAGAAAAGAGATTCTGCTTATGTGGGGAACGTAATTGCCAGTTGGTCACGACGATATTTGGATTTGCCTAAACGAAATACATTGCCCAATAAAAGCCAGGTGACTGCCCAAATTGGTTCTGAAGGATTTACTACTGAGCTTCGAGCGGGACACCACACTTTTCGCGCAGATGAACCCGAGGATGTCGGTGGTAATGATTTTGGACCTTCACCATACGATTTAGTCCTGTCTGGATTGGGTGCCTGCACAGCTATGACGCTCCGTATGTATGCCGATCGTAAAAAATGGGGCCTAGACGAAGTAGACGTGTACCTCGATCATAGTAAGGATTACGCTGAAGACTGCGATCATCCTGAAGAAAAGCAATCAAAAATTGATGTGATGGAACGTAAAATCAAGCTCAAAGGTGATTTGGATGAAAAACAGCGCCAGCGCTTGTTGGAAATTGCGAATAAATGTCCGGTACATAAAACGTTGCATGAAAGGGTAGAGGTACGTACTTCACTAGAAGGTAACAATTCTTAGGTTGTGCGGTTGAACGTGAGAAGTAGCCGATAATTAATCCCTTATTTCCATTATATTTGTATCAATCACTATAAACTATGTAAAATGCACATTCAGGGAAAGGTTTTCACAGTTGTAATCCTAATGCTGATCTCTTCTGGAGCGTTGACTCAAGAAGAACACTTAGCTACTTTTACCCAATCAAGGCTTTCAGAAAAGTCATTTCCCGAGAACGTTCAGTTTGCTGTAGGCATCATCGATGGCGATGAAAAGTTAACCTTTGGATTTGAAAAGGATAAAAAGTGGAATGAACTGGACAATGCATCATCCATATTTGAAATAGGATCGATTAGTAAGGTTTTTACATCATTATTAATGACCAATGCAATTTCTGAAGGCTACATTAATCTAACAGATACGATTCAAAATGATTTCGAAATTGATTGGAAGGTGGAGAAACCCATTACGTATAAAATGCTTGCGAATCATACATCAGGATTGCCTCGAATTCCTTCGAATTTATTGAAGGATGCAATTCTGAACAAAGAAAATCCTTATGCTAAATATGATGAAGAGGCTTTAATCAAATATCTCGAAAAGAAGATGTCCTTAAAATCAGAACCGGGTGAAAAATACGCTTATTCTAACCTTGGTGTAGGATTACTCGGTTATTTGGTTTGTGAAAAACTCAATTTAACGTACGAAGAGGCTCTACAGAGATACATTTTAGAACCTTGGTCAATGAACAATACATCGACAAATAGAGTTAATATTCAAGGTGATATGGTTACGGGTCTTAACAAAAAAGGAAAAGCAACGAGTAACTGGGATTTTGATGTATTTGCTGGTGCAGGAGCAATTAAGTCTAATGTAGTTGATATGCTCAAATTCATAGAAGCACAGATCGCCGATACATCTGAGGCTGTTCAATTAATGCAGCAAAAAACATTTGAAGGAGACCAGTTTCATTTAGCGTTGGGCTGGCATATAATTCCAAGTGAAAATTGGTTATGGCATAATGGGGGAACAGGTGGTTTCAAATCCTCATTAGCAATAGATCCTAAAACGAATAATGGCGTCGTTATTTTAACCAATATTTCATCAGGTCATGAAAATGCACGGTTTGTTGATGATCTCGTATTCATGTTATTGAAAAGATTATAGTGTGGAGTTGTGGTAGTATGTTTTGGTTGTGATTATATTTTAATTGAGCTTTATTTGCTTCCGCTCTATGAGCCTCGTCAAGGGTGTACATTGAGTGTCCGTTTAAGAAATTCGATGAATTTGGAATAAATAGAAAAATCATTTAAGTTCATCGGTTATCTTTTTGTCGAATAAATCAAAGACCGAGCAGAGAATACTTATCCCCACTCGATCTGTTTTCATATTGATAAATTCGCGATTTTGAAAATTATACAATGCACAGGCGGATTAGTCAGAAATAATTAATTTTTTCGTGTATTGCTTATCATTTACTATATAATTTAGAAAGTATACCCCATTCTCAAAAGAGCTCATGTCAATCTTAAAGTTATGATTATGAATTTTTCTTTCCATGATTTCTCTACCTGACATGTCGTGAATTACCATGTTTATGTTTTTTTGATTTTGGCTCAACTCACCATAAAATAAACCACTAGAGGGATTTGGATATATTGTTACGGGGTTAACTATTTGACTTGTAAGACCTGCGGTATTATTAGACTCTCCTTTAATCATTAGTGCGATGTCGAGTTCAAAATTTGGAGCAGCAATGGAAGTGTCACCCATATTTACTTGAAAAGAGTCAATAATACTTCCATCAGAAGTATTGTACCAATATGCCATACCGTCTTGAGGAACTGAAATATTAGCAGTAATATCATTCGTTACTGGAGGTAATGTTTGATTGGTAGGGCAGAAAATATATAGATATAGATCACTATTAGTTGTTAGCTCGTAAAATCGGTTACCCTGAACTCCACCACTCACAACAGATGTAGAGGAGATGTTAACGTCAGCACTCACTTGTTTTGCGTAAGTCTGATGGGCTCCAAAATATTGTCTAACTTGAGGTCCAAAATAAATTCCACCACCGACGAGATGGTTCCAGTTTTGTTCCCAAAATAATGAATGTGCCTCCAGGAAGAATCCAACCCACGCTTTAACGCGATTCGTATAGGGGCGTTGTGGGTCTTCACTTAGTGCTCCAAAATTTTCTCCCGCTTCACCGAATATGAGTGGTTTCGGATAATCAAGCTTTGGTAAACCTCCTTCAACAGACCAACCATTGTCGACTACATCTTGAACACTGAGATCGGCATTCATGAGATCTGTCGAGTAATAAACATGGGGGCAATTGACGTCAATATCGGCATGATCAGCTCGTGACCAGCTGACTGAAACCATTCTTCCATAAGGATCGACGTTATTAATGTGAGTAGCCATTTCATTCATCCAGTTATTCGAAGCAACCTGTTCATTAAAAAACTCATAAATATCTACATAGGCGCCCCAACGAGCAATGACATAGCTGTAATAGCGCTTTACTGCATCTCTGTCTTGTAAGTTAATCGGTTGATAGGTGAACCCAGGGTGGTTTTGCCAACCAAAACCGATAGGATCAAATAAAATCCTTACACCCCGATTCCGAAGTGCTTTAACATAATCATCACCCCATTTTCCTTTAGTTACATTGTAGGTGTTTCCACTTGGTGCAACAATGTCCCAGGCAGCCCATCCGCCGTTAGCTACAGACCACCGAAAAAAATTGAGTTGACCAACACCGACCATAGAATCTAAGTATTCCTGTAAGCTGTATCCGCCTACTTCGGCAATGAAATAACTGATATCAGTAGTGTCTGTTTCACTACTCCACCAACCCATTACACTGCTGTCACCAATCATTTCATCGGGATCGAGCGGATTAGGTCCAACACCATTTCCCCATCCCAATCCAGTAAATAATGAACTATCTTGTTCGTAAATTAATCGGTAAGGATTATCCGGGTGTTGTCTGATAAATCCTTTCTCATTGGATGGTGTACAATTGAAGGAGCCGTTTTCTGTATAGGTGTCAATTGTTAGATTCCATGTGTATGAACCTGTTTCCCAAGGTGCAAATCTAACTTTCCAAGTATCAACGTCATAATAAAAACCTTCTACCGTAATATTTTGACCAGATGGTGATTGAAAATTGACTTGTGGAATGACATCTTCCCAAACATTCGAATAGGGGGTTTGATCATGAGTGATGGTGATTTCAAATACCTCATACTTCCCAATAGTACTCGGTGAGCTGGTACTTGTTTGAGCATTTGCAAAGGAGTAAACGAGAAAAGATAAAATCAGCGTTGCCCGCAACAGATTATTGCTAACGACTTTTAGTTTGTTAGTTATCATAGTGTTATGATTTGTGTTGTTGATTAAACGAAATAAAATTTGTTGTGGTTGGTTTTTAGTGTTTATTTTTATTTGGAACAATTAAGGTTAAAAAATCCGAAATAGAAAAACTTCTAATTTTTGGCACTCAAACAAAAGAAGTATGTTTTGAAAAGCTTGCCAATACGGAATAATAGCAATGCTACTTAATAAGTGTATCAATATCTTAACTTCTCAAAGAATTGTAAGTGTTCCATTATGTTCGTGATATAATCGCTTTATCAATTGTATTTCGGATATAACTATCCGAAATAAGAAAATTTTGTATATTTGTCAGCAAAGAAATAGTAAAATATGTTTTCAAAAGCGTGTCAATATGCAATACGGGCTACATTATTTATAGCCCAACGATCTCTGGAAGGAGAGCGAGTGCGTCTTAAGACGATTGCTAAAGCGATTGATTCACCTGAAGCCTTCACAGCTAAAATTTTACAACAATTGGCACGGAATAAGATCATCCATTCCATTAAGGGACCTTCTGGTGGTTTTGAGATCGCTGATCATGATTTAGACACGATCAGACTGATCAAGATCGTAGAAGCTATGGATGGTGATCAGGTTTTTGATGGTTGTGGTCTTGGACTAAAACAATGTAATGCTGCAAAACCGTGCCCTGTACATAATAAGTTTAAGATTATCCGTGAAGAACTCAAAAATATGTTGGTGACAACTAACATTCGTGAACTGGCAACGGATCTATCCGTGGGAAGTACTGTTCTTAGGATGTAAAAAAATTTGAAACTAAAAAGGATAAAAAGGTCTTAATATCAAAATAAGAAATTATGGATTGGATAAAAAAACAAGAAGAATGGTTCGAACACTCAAGGTTTGGTGCAATGACGCTGATGATTACATTTCAAAGCTGTTTAGGTTCAGTTGCTGCTATGTATGCGTTAAAATTGGATAATGTAGTGATATTGGCAACCGTAGCAGCTTTAACAATGGCTTCAAATGCTATGTTTATCGCTCAGGCAGGAGCAAGGTATTGTTTGATCACTTTTTATGCTAGCATCATCATTAATTCATTATTACTAGTCTTAACCTTGGTTTTATTATGAGCATTAAAAAAGATATAGAATCGATTAATGAAATCGTAATTCTAGTCAATGAGTTTTACGATAAAGTAGAAAAAGATGATTTGTTGGGTCCTGTTTTTGAAAGGGTAATTAATGGAAAATGGGAACCACATCTAGAAAAAATGTATCGCTTTTGGGAAACAATTTTACTAGATAATCACTCCTACTTTGGAAGCCCTTTTCCACCTCATACAAAGTTGGATATAGAAGCGAAACATTTTGATCGATGGTTGCTTTTATTTAAGAAGACCATTGATGAAAACTTCGAAGGTGAAAAAGCAAAAGAAGCGAAATGGCGGGCGGATAAGATGGCTCAAATCTTTCAGCACAAATTGGATTATCTTCAACAGTCAAATACATCATCGTCATGAATTCAAATCACGCGATAATGTTGGCTGTTATCTTTCTCTGGCTCGGGTTTGTTGGGGCGATTAGCTTTATGGAGGCATGGCTTAAATTTCGTGCCCCTGGAATTACGCTTCCAATGGGGTTGGGAATCGGAAGACTGGTATTTCATGCATTGAACATTATGGAATGGTTGTTTTTAGTTGTTATTCTCATCAACCTTTATTTTAACCAAGGACTGTCGTTTCGGACCATGGACGTTTGGTTAGCTATTCCTGCATTAATACTTATTTTACAAACAGTATGGGTATTACCAGTTTTAGATTCCAGAGCTGAATTGCATATTCAAGGTATGGAAGTCCCACCTTCTAAAATTCACTTCATCTATGTGTTATTCGAAATAATAAAAGTAGGGTGCTTATTTACATTCGGTATTCAACTATTTAAAAAATCTACAATATGACAAAACAAGAACTAATTGATCAGATCGACAAAAAATATGATGATCTTGGCGAGAATAGCTTAAACTACCTAGCTGGTTTATTACAGGCAAAACCCATAAATTACTGGGATTATATTGAGGTTGACACTTTGCTTTCATTGCAGAAACCGCGTACAGATTTTAAAGATGAAAAGATCTTCATCATGTACCATCAAGTTACGGAATTAGTACTTGGAATGATGAAGCACGAATTAGATCAACTCGTTTATGAGGAGTTAAGTGATAAGACTTGGGTCGATAAGATCAATCGGTTAAATCGTTATACATCTATGCTGATCACTTCTTTCGATGTGATGAAATACGGAATGAACTATAATGATTACAACACGTTCCGTGCTACATTAACTCCGGCTAGTGGGTTTCAAAGTGTACAGTTTCGTCATATAGAAACGATGTGTACTCCCTTAGAGAACCTAGTTAATACAATGGGAAAGAAGCGTTTACCTGAAAACCCAACAACTCAAGATTACTTTGAACACGTTTACTGGAAAGACGCAGGATATAATAGAGAAACTGAAGAGAAAACATTAACGTTACGTCAGTTTGAAGAAAAATATCAGGATGAATTGATCGAACTTGCGAATGATGTAAAAGGTAAAACGCTTGCCGAGAAAGTGGCAAAAATGAGTAATCCTTCAGATGAATTGATTGAAAAATTCAAAGCCTTTGACCGTTTATACAATATTGATTGGCCTATAGTCCATTTAGAAACGGCACAACATTATCTCGATCAAAAAGGAGAATCGAAAGAAGCTACTGGTGGAAGTGAATGGAAAAAATATTTGCATCCAAAGTATCAACAGCGTAGATTCTTCCCTGAAATCTGGTCAGCTGAAGAGATAAATAACTGGGGTTAAGCTTAAGAGCTTTGCTTATCGTCTTTTTTATTATTTGGAAATATCATATATAGGTCATATCTTTGTGAGTGAGTATTCACATACATATGGAAAATAGAACAGAAAGACAATTAGAGATCATTGAGACTGCGGGTAAGATACTCACGGAGGATGGTGTTCAAGGCTTGACAACTAAAAAACTGGCAAACAGGGTCGGGTTTTCAGAAAGCGCGATTTATAGACATTTTAAAAGTAAAGAAGACATTATTGTATCGCTTCTAACGCATTTATCGGAGTCTATGGATGAACGACTTTCAAATTTGGAGCTTTCAGAAGATGATCCTGAATCCAATTTTAATAATTTGTTTGCGAGTCAGATGAAATTCTTTTCTGAACATCCTCATTATGTGGTTGCAGTGTTCAGTGATGGTCTACTACAGGAAAGTGATCGAGTCAATGAAGCAATCGAAAGCATTATGCAGACAAAGATGAAACATTTGATGCCGATAATTACCAGTGGTAAACAAAAGCAAGTGTTTACAAGTTCAATATCAACCCAAGACCTGATGAGTATTGTGATGGGTACTTTCCGTTTACAGATGTATAAGTGGAGACTCTCGGGATTTGAATACGACATTGTCTTACGAGGTAACAATACGATACAATCATTATTAAAATTGATAAAACAATAAGCTATGAATAGATCATATATATTAATTGGAATTATTACAGTTGCCGTTTTAATGAGCTGTAAAAATGAAACTGATCAGCGTCAGGAGGAAAATCATTCGGATCAACATGTAGAACAGGAGGTCGATAAAAAATCAAATAAAAGTGAAGCAGAGTTGATTTCACTGAACGAAGGAGAGAAATGGAAAGTGAATGAAGAAATGATTCCTCATATTCAAAAGAGTGAGCGCGTTTTTAATGAATTCGAAGGAAATGATTATTCGCAACTTTCTGAAGACATGATGAAGCACACGAATAAACTGATCCAGAGTTGTACGATGGATGGTAAATCACACGATGAACTGCATAAATGGCTTCACCCACATATTGAATTAATAAAAAAACTTGGTTCAGTGGAAGATGATGATAAGGCTGAAAAGCTCTTAAAAGAGGTCGAGGCTTCTTTTGAAGTATATCACAAATATTTTAAATGATTTAGATACTAATACCTGCGTTTTGACTAGAATGTAGGCTATTGTATGAAAAAAATTTACCCTATGAAGTTAGTAAGTATTCACAAACGTATGTTAGGTTTTTTAGTATTACTCTTCTTTGCAAATACAGGATTCTCTCAAGATATCTGGACGTTGCAGGAGTGTTTAGACTCTGCTCGACAGCACAATAAACAGTTGTTGATCAGTGAACGCAACATTGACGCAGCTGCAAAAAATGTCTCAGCCTCTAAGGCGCGGCTTATTCCGAAATTAAGCATCAATGCAGAATACAAGTACTTCACTGATCTTCCTTATCAGTTAATGCCCATGAGCGTTTTTGGTGGACCAGAAGGTCAGTTTAAGGAAGCTCAGTTTGGTGTACCTCATAACATTTCTGGTAATCTTTTTTTAAGCGTACCCCTTTACAATGCAAAAATATATGGAGGAATAGAGGCGGCTGAGAAAGGTGTGGAACTGCGTCAACTTGTTCATGAAAAAACCTTGGAAGAAGTTTTATACGAAGTATCTGTCGTTTACTATAATGCTCAGATCATTGTGAATAGGCTAAACATGATCGATTCTAACATTGTAAATGTAGAGCGGGTGTTAAGAAATACAGAGGCGTTAGGAACCCACGAATTAGTGATGCAATCCGATATATCTAAAGTAAAGCTAAAGCTCAATCAACTAAAAACGCAAAAGGATCAAGTTACAAGTCAGTATCAACAGGTCACGAATAGCCTCAAGTTTATGATGGGAATTGAATTAGATCGCAAAATCAACATTACCAATGAAATTCAGAATAAATCAACAACATCCAACATCGAAAAACAAACACTTGATGTGAGTATAGCACAGACTAAGGCTTCAATAGCTGAGACAGAACTAAAACTAGTAAAAGGTTCTCGCTTGCCTTCAGTTTCACTTTTTGGGAGTTACGGGACCACTGGGTTTGGATACGATCAGGAACCAAATCGGTTTTTGAACTTTTATCCTCTTGGATTCGGAGGAGTGAAACTTACTTATCCATTATTCAATGGGACAGTTACACAAAGAATTATTGATCAAAAATCTATCGCTGTCGAAAACGCAAGAACATCTTTAGCGCTTGAACAGGATCGGTCGGATTTGGAACTTATAAATGCTCAGTTAAGATGGAGTAATGCCAAAAAGAATATGAGTTTGACAAATGAACAAATGCTGTTTGCAAAAGAGATACTTGGACAAACATTAGAGGAGTATAAAAACGAATTGGCAGGTCTTACAGAAGTTTTATTAGCAGAAAATGAGCTTCAGCAAGCTCAGCAAAACTATTTGACATCGATAGTCGAGTTTTTAAAAGCTGATCTCGCCTTAAGAAAACATAGTGGAAACTTTGAATTGAATTAATTATGAAACAGGTAAAAATGAAAAAGTTGATTGGCTTTTTAGCCTTGGCAGGTTTAATAATTGTTACGGTAGTCACCTTAATGAATAATAAGAAAGTAGCTGCTGATAAGATTTACAATTATGATAAATCTGACACTTTAAATGTGGTTACTCAAACGTTAAAAGAGAGCACTACTATTCGTAAAAAGGATTTCTCTGGAATATTTCGTCCTAACAAAGAGGTCCGATTGAGTGCTGAAGCCAAGGGAGAAATTACCAAAGTAATGGTAGAGAATGGTGAATTTGTTAAAAAGGGGGAAGCTTTGCTAGAAATAGACCATTCATTATTAACGCTTAACGTTAAATCGATTGATACTAAACTAAAAGGCATTGAAAATGACATCAAACGTTATCGGTCTCTTGTAGAGTCTTCTTCTATTCAAGGTATAAAACTTGAAAAGGCACTTCTTGCTCGTGATGCCGCGGAAATAGAGAAAGCTACAATTAACGAACAGATTGATAAATCTATTGTACGCGCACCTTTTAATGGAGTGGTAACGGGTAAACTTACAGAAGAAGGAGCGTTTGCAGCACCAGGTGTTCCCCTTTTTCAATTATCGGATATCTCGAGATTAAAGTTTACCATTTTAACGTCTGAAAATTCAGTAAGTAGATTCCATATCAATGATCAGGTTAAGTTGACCGTAGATGCATTTCCCGACACCACATTTTTAGGTAAAATCACCATGATTGGAAGTAAAACTAATAAGGCAAATCGCTTTCCAGTTGAAATTCAAATCAATAATGCTGCTCAACAAATAAAAGCCGGAATGTATGGAAATGCGATTGTACAAGACGCTTTAACCGAAGAAAAAAACCTGATGATTCCGCTGTCAGCGGTGATTGGCGAAACATCTGCTCCCAAAGTATATGTGGTTCGAAAGGGGAAAGCAATGCTTCAAGCAATCGAATTGGGTAGAATTCAAGAGAACCAAGTTGCTGTAATTGCAGGGTTGAATATTGGTGATGTACTTGTTGTTGAGGGAATCACGAAACTATTTGACGGAGCTAATGTAGCTACAAATTAAAAACGTAGATCTATGAACATTACTGAAATATCTATTAAGCGGCCGTCTCTGATCATCGTACTGTTCAGTGTTTTAACATTGTTAGGTATCATAGGGTACAAAAACCTGAACTATGAATTAATGCCTGATTTTAATCAACCTGTGGTTGTAATAAAAACGGGATATCCAGGAGCCGATCCATCTGAAGTTGAGACTTCCGTATCTCGGAAGATAGAAGATGCTTTATCCAATTTAGAAGGTGTTGATTACCTGGTTACGAAATCTTTGCCAAATGCTTCTGTGATTATAGCCAATTTGAATTATGGAATTGATTTGAACAAAACCATGCAAGATGCTCAGCGCTATATTGATAATATTAAAAAAGATTTACCCAGTGACGTGCTGAGTCCTGAAATGAGTAAAGTGTCTCCTAACGATCTTCCCATTATGTCGGTAAGTGCCACAAGTGACTTAGAAGCCAAGCGGTTTTATCAAAAAATGAGTGATGATTATCTCCCTGCTATACAGCAAATCAAAGGAGTTGCAGAAATAACATTATTAGGAGGAAAAGAACGTGAGATCCAAGTAGATATAGATCAGGAAAAATTGCGACAACATGGAGTGGCAATCACTGATGTTGTAAGAGCAATTAATACATCTGGGATTGATATTCCCGCGGGTTCTATTGAAAACCGAAAGGATAAAAATGCGGTACGGATAGTAGGAAAATTTGAAAACCTGGAAGATATTATGAATGTTCAGGTGGCTATGCCTATACCTGGAAGTCCTGTTTACGTTAACGACCTCGCAGATGTTGTCGATGGCACCAAAGATGCTACTTCAATAAGTCGTTACAACGGTAAGAACGGAATAGGTTTACTCATTAAAAAGCAAGGAGATGCAAATGCCGTAGATGTCTCAGAAAATGTCAAAAAAGCCTTTGATAGGATCGAGAACAGCGAAAGGGAAAATAATGTTGAATTCATAATCGCTGACGACAGTACAGACAATACAATTGCAGCTGTAAACGCTGTTGTATTTGACCTGATTCTGGCGGTTGTACTAGTTTCTTTGGTCATGCTCTTATTTCTAAGAAGCTTTAGAAACGCTATCATTGTTTTGATCGCTATACCAACCTCTTTGGTCACTGCTTTTGCGATGATGTGGATACTTGGTTATACGTTAAATCTCATGACATTATTGGCCATGTCACTGATCATCGGAATTCTTGTTGATGATGCAACAGTTGTACTCGAAAATATCCAGCGACATCTTGATATGGGTAAAGAAAAGCGTGCGGCATCCATGGAAGGACGAATGGAAATCGGTTTTTCGGCTGTATCAATCACTCTAGTTGATGTTGTTGTCTTTTTACCGATACTATTTCTGCAAGTGTTTGTAGCTGATATGTTGAAACAATTTTCTGTCGTAGTGATCACTTCAACACTCACCAGTTTACTCGTTGGTTTTACATTAACACCATGGATTGCGTCCAGGATTGGTAAAAAGGAAGATTTGAAACCAACGAATTTTTTCAATAGTTTTTTGCTTTGGTTCGAAAAGCAACTTGATAAGTTCACCGATTGGTACGGGCGTATTCTTTCATGGGTTTTGAGTCATAAATTGATTTTTATGGGCATTGTTATTGCTCTCTTTGTTCTTACGGGAGTAATGATGCGCCAAAATATCATTGGAAAAGAGTTGATCGCGACTGGAGATCAAGGGAAATTCAGCATACAATTAGAATTCGATAAAACAACGGCACTCGCGTACAATGATTCTATTACTTATAAAGTTGAAGAATATATCCTGGGTCTGCCAGAGGTTGAGACTGTCTTTAGTAATATTGGTGGTCCAAGTACAGGTATTGGAAGTTTGGGTGTAGGTGAAGCATATCGTTCTGAATTGACGATTCAACTCAAGTCTAAAGAGGAACGAGATGGTATATCTACTGAAGCATATATGCGGAAACTGAGAAGCACGCTGCGTAAAAACTATAAGGGTGTTAATTACTCTATTACAGCTCTTGGTCTTATACCTAGAACGGCTCCAATCGAAATCACATTAAGTGGGAGTAATCAGAGAAAAGTTTTTGCGACTGGAAACAACTTGAAAGGAGTAATAGAATCTATGCCTGGTGCAGATAATGTTCAACTATCAGTTCAAGAAGGTAGTCCTGAATTTAAAGTCATTCCAGATCAGGATAAAATGCAGCGTTTAGGACTCAACGCTGCTTATGTAGGAATGCAATTGCGAACTGCGTTGACGGGAGATGACAATGCTGTAATAACACAACATGGAGTTGAATATCCAGTCAGGGTTTGGATGACTGATATCGACCGGCAAAACATTAGTGATATTCAGGATCTCACGTTGATTAATCCAAAAGGGATGCCGATCGAAGTTGATCAATTTGCAAAAGTAGTTCAATCAAAATCACCTTCACTACTTGAACGGAAAGATCGTCAATCGGCTATAACATTAACCGCAAATGCACTTGGAAGACCATCGGGTTCCGTTGCAGATGATGTGGTGGCCTATTTAGCAGAACATCCATTACCACAAGGAATTGAAATGACCTGGGGAAGTGATATTAAACGTCAGCATGATAGCTTTGGAGCTCTCGGTTCTGTACTAGCTATATCATTTTTATTGATCTACCTGATTATGGTCGCTTTATACGATGATTTCATTTATCCACTCGTCGTTTTGTTCTCTATTCCTGTTGCAATTATCGGAGCCTTTTTAGCGTTGAATCTTTCCATGAGTAATTTGAGTCTTTTTGCGCTACTCGGATTGATAATGCTGATGGGGCTTGTGACCAAAAATGCAATTTTAATTGTCGATTTTACTAATCAATTAAAAGCAGAAGGTAAACATTTCAAAGAAGCATTAATTATTGCTGGTAAAGGACGTCTAAGACCTATACTAATGACGACGCTCTCCATGGTGTTTGGTATGTTGCCCATTGCACTCGCAACAGGTTCAGCTTCAGAGTGGAAGAATGGACTGGCATGGGTTATTATCGGAGGCTTGATGTCATCACTGATACTAACAGTCTTTTTAGTACCTGTAGTGTATTACGCTGTTGATTCTTTAAAAGCAAAAATCAAATCTTAGCATGAGAAAATATTTAAAATTTCTATTCTTAACTATAAGTATCGTAACTATTTACGGCTTTGTTAATGAACCTGAAAACAATGCTGTTTCTTTGAAGGTTAAAGTGAGTGGTTTAAGAAATGACAATGGTGTGGTTCAGTTTTCACTGTATAACAAAAATGGTTCTATCCCTGATGAGGATTATGAGAAGTTCTATAGAATGAAGACCAGTAAGATTGAAAACGGTTCTACTTCAGTGTTATTCAGCAATCTAAAACAAGGTGTTTATGCCGTTAATATTTTACATGACGAGAATAAGAATGGAAAAATTGATAAGGGATGGGTTTTACCTGTAGAAGGTATAGGCTTTTCCAATTATGAATCGATTGGCTTAACAAATAGACCGAATTTTTCCAAGGCTAGTTTTGAAATAAAGAAAAACTCCACGCAAAGCATTCAGATAATTTACATGTAGAAGAATCATTATAAAAATAAATGGCTATTTTAATCTAAAAACAAATCAATATGAATTTAACAACATTCCATAATTCCGAAAAACCACTCTCAGCAAAACAATTGTTTAGTTGCACAGAGGGTAAAGTCGTAGCGATTAACTTAAAAAAGGATGGAGAGCTCAAAGAACATACGACTAAAGTTCCTGCACTGCTTCTCTGCGTGAAGGGAACTGTTATTTATGAAGATGAAAAAGCGGTTAAAGTTACCTTAAATCCAGGCGATTTTGTAGAAATAGAAACTGACGTAAAGCACTGGCTAGTCGCTCAAGAGAATAGTGAAGCAATTTTAATGAAGTAAGTGACGAAAGTCATTTACAAAAAATTATAATTCCAGTATTTTTACTCCAGAAAACATACATCATGAGTAAATCGTTAGAGGAATATCTTGAAGATCATTATGTACACCGCAGTAATTGGCTACGAGCGGCTGTACTTGGAGCGAATGATGGTATTCTGTCTATGGCTAGTTTAACCGCTGGTGTTGCTGCAGCAAGTGTTTCTCGTGAAACGATCGTATTAGCTTCATTGGCAGGACTTGTCGCAGGAGCGTTGTCTATGGCTGCGGGAGAATATGTTTCTGTAAGCTCTCAAACAGATATTGAAGCAGCAGACATTAAAAGAGAAAAACAAGAACTTAAGGACAGTCCTGAAGAAGAACTTGATCTACTTACTCAGATCTATGAAAGTCGAGGGTTGAAACCTGAGACAGCACGTCAGGCAGCCATTGAAATGACAGAGAAAGATCCTTTAGAGGCACATGTAAGAGATGAATTGGGGATCAATGCACAGAACAGCGCTAATCCAATTCAAGCTGCCCTGGCTTCATTTTTAGCTTTTGCTGTAGGTGGATTGCTGCCATTGTTAGTCGCTTTATTTGCACCTTTGGTTAATATGGAATATGTTATTTATGGATCATCCTTACTATTTCTGATCATATTAGGTTATGTATCTGCAAAAGCAGGTGGAGCTAAGCCATTGAGGCCTATTCTCAGGCTTGTATTTTGGGGAACTGTAGCCATGGGTATTACTATACTTGTTGGTCACTTCTTTGGGGTGGAGGTTTAAAAAACCAGAATCATTTCGAAAGTTCTGGCAGGAAAAGGAGTGAACAATTTCCCCAATAACCTCGTTTTTATAATATGAGACAAGTATTTTTTATTTTCACTCTGCTTATTAGTCAGTCAATTCTATCCCAGCTGACTATAGACCTGGAAGGCTTCTATGCCTTTCAAGACTACAATGAAGTTCGGGTTCCAAATAAGACAGGAACAACCTTTGATCTAAATAGGGAATTCGAACTACAGCAACCCGCAATTGCTCCACGGTTAAGAGTAACGTATAAATTTGGAAAGAATAATCTAAGCGCACTTTTTGCACCACTGACAACTACCTATGAAGGTCTTGCTCCTCGTGATATTTTTTTCGAAGGTGTACAGTTTTACGAGGGAGAGTATATCTATGGTAAATACACCTTCAATAGTTACCGTTTGACATACAGGCGCGATCTTATTGATAATGAGAATTGGCTTTTCGGGATCGGTTTTACAGCAAAGATCAGAGATGCGGAAATAGCATTGGATACGGAAGGTGCTTACTCCTCAAAGTTGAATGTCGGATTTGTGCCTTTAATACGATTGGTAGGGGCTTATAAACTTGATAAATGGCGTTTCTTTATTGAGGGAGATGGATTATTTGGAGGACCCGGAAGAGCCTTTGATGCTTTTGGTGGAGTCAGTTATGAAACAAAGGTTGGGAAAGATCAACCGTTGCAATTTAAAGCAGGTTATAGAATTGTTGAAGGCGGTGCAGATGTAGGGGAGGTGTATAACTTTACGGCATTTCATTTACTATCAGTAGGGGTTATATTGCCATTGGATTGGAGTAAATGATTAATATTGTTCCAATAATTGAGTAAAATGAGCGAGCAACAACCCAATAATCCACTTCATGGAGTAAAGTTAAAAGATGTCCTTGAGTATTTAGTCAAAGAGGTTGGATGGGAAGATATGGCCGATGAGGTTCCTGTTCGATGTTTTCAATATGATCCATCCATTAAATCGAGTTTGGTTTTTTTGCGTAAAACTCCCTGGGCACGCCAAAGAACGGAAGCGTTATATTTGGAGGCGATTGAAAAAAGTCAAAGTGAACCAATCAATAAAGAAACTCATGGTAAATACAACAGGAGGAACAAATAAGTCAGATTTTAATCCAAAAAAATTTATTGAACTCAGCAGGTTCGCTGTATCGCGTTAAGCTCGCAAGATCGATTCATGAATTTTCAGTGATGTAGGCAATACCAACAAATTCGCTATTTGACAATGATCTAGTAATTTTCCATCTGTGAAAACTGTTTGCAAAAAGTCAGGGACTGATTTATATGCTACAGGCCAATCAGGATAACAAACAGCTTATATGCTCGGCCTGTTCACTAAAACAAGGATATACTTACTCCCATTGTAAGAGGAGTCAGTTGTGCACTATCACTATTCATAAATAGCGGGGAGAAAAAGTACGCTCCGTAAAAAGCCCAGTTCCGGATACCAATACGAATTGTAGCTCCATATCGCAAGGGATTGCTATCTGGGAATCCAAAAGTTTTGAGTACTTCCCGCTGACCATTTACAGTACGCGTGGCTTTTGTGAGCGCGTTTAACCGATATCCAATTTTACCACCGACCATTACTTTGAAGTGCTTGTAACCTTTCGTGCGAAAGCGCATTTCCAGCGGCACCTCGACGTAGTTAGCAGCAAATTTAATACGTTCAGGTTCAGCGCCTGGCTCAAATGAGTTGATACTCGTCAAATCATTAGTGTAGTCGGACTGTAAATCGATCTGAGATTTATTGCTGTAGTGACTGAACCCTACTCCCCAACCGAACGCTACGGTGTTTTTTTCAGTGATAATAACATCGAACATAAGTGCTGTATTGAATCCGATGGAGTTCCAGGGACTTTGAAAATAATCACGATCACCATGCCAGTCGCAATAGGTGACATCAAAAATAACGCGATCATATTTTCTTAATTTTTCCTCTTCGTAGGGTTTTGCACCATTAAAATACCACCCGATCCCCGGTTTGTAACGCGAATAGAGTCCTTCTTCTTCCTCAAAATACTGGGAAAAAGACGACTGAGTTATAAAAGGCAAGAACAAGATCAGTAAATAACGCATGAAGTTTTATTTTCGGTAATCGCTTATAAATTCTTGAAATTTCCACGAGGAACGGATGGCATCTTGAACGGTTAATTTAGTTTTCCATCCAAGCAAATCATTGGCCTTATTGGTATCAGCATAAATTTTTGGAATATCTCCATCTCTACGATCTCCGATGTGATATTTTAAGTGTTTACCAGTGACCTCCTGGAAAAAATGTACCATCTCCATTACACTTGTACCTTTTCCTGTACCTACATTAAAGGTACTCATGTGTTCTTTAGATTTTGGTAAATATTTTAACGCAGCAACATGTGCTTCGGCCAAATCTACAACGTGAATATAGTCGCGTATACAAGTTCCGTCTTCAGTGTTGTAGTCGTCACCGTAAACCGTGAGTTCTTCGCGAAGTCCAATTGCTGTTTGTGTGATATAGGGTAATAAGTTGTTCGGTATGCCTTCCGGTTCTTCACCAATTGTGCCTGAAGCATGAGCGCCAATTGGATTAAAATAGCGTAGCGCAACAGCTTTCGTATCAGGAACACTCGAAATGAATTGCTCAATCATTTCTTCGTTTACCTTTTTAGTGAATCCGTAAGGTGAATTGTAAGAAACAGGACTATCTTCAGTGACCGGAATTTCATCAGGATCTCCATAAACAGTGCAACTCGAAGAAAAGACGAAATGTTTCACCTCATATTCTCGGACGAGCTCTAACATCGTAATCAAACTACTAAAATTATTGTCGAAATATTTTAAAGGATTTTTTACGGATTCACCTACTGCTTTATAAGCCGCAAAATGGATTACACCATAAATGGGAAACTGGCTAAATATACCACTGAGCCGAGATTTTTCTTGACAGGAAATAGAGAAATGGATTACTTCTTCTTTTAAAGTCTCTTCAAGCCGCTGGATGATATCACGGTTGGCATTGCGAAAGTCATCGATGATAATGGGATAAAATCCATTCTCCCTCAATGCAACTACCGTATGAGAACCGATGTAGCCCGCTCCGCCTGTAACGATAATATATTTTTTATCATCCATACCTCAAAAATAGGGAATCCGACGCTATTAGCTGTACGAATCGACAATTAATCAGTTCGTTGGTTGATTTAGAATTGTATATATTAGATGGACTAAGAAAATTCAAGAGCGTAGAAGGCAGAATCAATAAACGTGATCGATAATCTGAGGTAACAGCATGCTCAGACTTAATTTTTCATATATTTGATGGTCTTGGAGAACTTTGATTTCAAAAGATACCAGTCTTTCAGAAAAAGCAGGAAGATGATTGTTCGATTCATCATCTATGGAGTCGTTATTTTGCTGTTGTTATATCTGATGATGTACAAAGGAGAGGAAAAACAACAAAACAAAAAGCTTGAACAAATCGAACTGGATGTCAAAAACATCAATGATGGAGGCGATAGTTGATCCTTTACAGAGAAGGTTTTTGCTGGCTAGGGAATCGGATAGAATTCATAACTTTGGAACATGATTAAACCTTTTGATGATGCTTATTTCATGCGACAAGCGCTTAAAGAAGCACAGATTGCTTATGAGAAAGATGAAGTGCCTGTAGGGGCTGTTGTGGTTGCTAATGATCAGATTATTGCACGCGGGCACAATCTTACTGAGCAGTTAAACGATGTTACCGCACATGCAGAAATGTTGAGTATTACGGCTGCAGCAGAACATCTAGGAGGTAAGTACTTGAAAGATTGTGCACTTTATGTGACGTTGGAACCGTGTGTGATGTGTGCGGGTGCCCTTAATTGGTCGCAAATTTCAAAGTTGGTCTACGGCGCAAGGGATGAGAAGCGTGGAGCGCTGCAGTACGAAAACTTGTTTCACAGAAAAACAGCTATTGTAGGTGGTGTTTTGGCTGAAGAGAGTGCAGCTCTTGTAAAAACATTCTTCCAACGCAAAAGGTGAGTACTTTACAATCTTATTTGGTAGTAACCACTTCGCTAACTGTGGTGCAATGACGCTTCATCTAAGTTTTCTACAATTATTTTGACTTGATTTCCTTTAGAATGCTTACTAGCATTTAGATGTACAATTATTCTTGGAAATAGCAGTTGCATCATCTCAACAGCTTTGTTTAGCCTTTGGTCGCTTTTCGTGTGCCCTTCGGAATGCTCTAAATAAGTCATGGCAATTGCATGACCTTCAAGAGCGTATCTAATGGCTATATTTCTTAAGTGATCACTGCTTTGAGCCGTGTTTTCTAGGAGAATAAGCAAGGTCATTCCAATTTGGAGAATAGATGCTGTCGGTATAAAATCAACACTGTAGTCAACGGAATAGTCAATGGATGATTGAAGGTTTTTTGATGCTAAGTAGCGTTGGGTTGTTTCATGAAGGAAAAATCCAGCGTCCACGTCTTCTATCGGTGATTGTATGGAAATAACGGCTGATAGAATTGCGAAGTAATGATTGAATTGTTCATATTGCTCTTCCCTGTTAAAGTGGTGAGTATTTTTTTGCAATCGAATGAAAAAGTGATGTTGTTCCTCAAAATATTGTTGTAATTGGCTGCGCTGTCTTTTCTCCTCCCGATTTGATTTAGATTCATTTAGCTTGAGTTGTTTTGCTTTTAAAGCAAACATTTTTTCGTTTCCTGTGACTGCTTCGTGATAGATAAGCGCCATTGCGACGAGCAAAGTAAAAGCCATGCTTATTTCCAGCACTAATAAAGGTACCATTTCCACTATTTGTGGTGCGACGCGTTGTGCTTCTTCCTCGAGCAGGTAAACAATCCAGTAGATATACCCTAAAAAACTAATGGCCGATACAATTATTCCCCAAACGCGCCCCAGATTATAAAAAGCATATAAAACAACAATTAGCAACCAGAGAGGGGCGCCTATATGAAGTACTTCTGTATTCAAGAATAAATTTCCAAATGCTACGCCCCAACCAAAAACCACAAATACTAATGCCGTGGTGGTGATCGTTTTTCCAAATTTAAGGGAGATCAACATGAGGCCACTAAAAGCCAGTCCTGAGAAAACAGGGATCCGCAAAATAGCTGAATTTGATGTTAGTAAAGTGGGGAAGAGCGCAATCAAAAAACCGATAGAAGTGAGCAGGGCAAAGTAAAAGTTTGCGTTAATTTTAACGCGATCGTGATAATTCTTTGTATTACCCAGCTGTTTTCCAATAAAAAAGGACTTTAACCGTTCCCACATGTCAATTGAGGTGCTTATTGGTTTTGATATTGTTTGGAGCGTTCACGATCTTTTTCGTTGACTTCTACAGGAGGGCAATCATTGGGATCTTTTTTGAATAACCAAACAAATTTTAACTTGAATAACGCGGGAAAATACTTTCCAGAAAACCAGTGTATGGCAGGGGTTCCTCCTCTCCATTCATGAGCACCCAATACAGGAACGCGCACACCAGGGATAAAGAAAAAACCTTTATCGACGCGCGGTTTGATTCCAAAACCGAAATCATAGTGAAGTTGAACGAGCAAATCGCCCTGAAATTGTTGCTCCATGGGTGAAGGATACCCGTCATAGCTTTTGTTTTTCCCAACGAGTCCGTAGTCGCCATTAACTCCTATTGCGTTATCTAAAAAGAGGTGTGGATTCATTTGAAAAACGCTGTGCACACTGAAACGTCCATATAGATAACCATTGTAAAACTTTCCTTCTCCTTCGACATTTCCCACAAGTGAGTCACGGCTATCGTAAACATCGGCAGAGAATAAATCTCTACCTCCCAGGTGCTTATATCCAATCCCCCAATCGTAATAATGAATAAGTTTACGCGGTTTTCGGGTGATGTGTGTCATTCCTATTTCAGCGAAAACACCTATTCTCCCTCGAGTTTCGTGGGTATAGTGCAGCGACGAATCTCCAGCGGTAGACAAAACGCCTTCGTTGGTTGATGGTGAAGTAAATGTATAAGTGGGCCCGAATGAAAATTGCAGACCATGTTTGGAATAATCCCCCGTTACCCAACGGTAAAGTGGTTTGTGAATGCGTTGGTTGCCGTAAAACTGCTTCTTAGAATTTTTAGGTTCATATTGCCCTGATAAATCAGGAGTCAGTAAGCAGAAAAAAGCAAAAAGTAGGATTATATGGCGTATCATACTACTAAACTAATGATTTTATTTTTTCCATCACAACTTCATCATCCCACCGCTCGTAAATGTTTTTCATTTCCATGACCTGATCCATAATTTTGGCTTGTCGCTTTCCAGCCTCAAGCGCTTTGGAATACCGAATATGGCTAAATGTTACCTGAGAATACATGGGCATCCATAGGTCTGGGTGTAAGTCACTAAACTTGCGTTCAATCTTTTTGCGCAGCAAGAAATCTTCATCCCCTGCAAGATCGCGCATCTCAATGTAGTTGTAAAGTGCTAAATCCGCAATGGCGTTGGCATCGGGAACACGCTTATTACTGTAATCTTCAAATAATTTGAGCATGTCTTCGGATTGCTCGTCATACATTTCAGAAAACACTGCGGTATCCTCAAAGCCTGAATTCATACCTTGTCCGTAAAACGGAACGATAGCATGAGCTGCATCACCTAAGAGCAATACCTTGTCTTCATAGTTCCATGGATTGCAGCGAATCGTGACAAGCGAAGACGTCGGATTTTCAAAATAATCAGTTTCTAAAGTAGGCATATGGGGAACAGCATCAGGGAAGGTCTCGTTAAAAAATTGCTTCACATCAGCTTTTGTTTTGATGCTTTCAAAAGAAGTAGCTCCTTTCATGGGGAAGAACAGCGTAACTGTAAAACTACCGTCTAGATTCGGAAGTGCGATTAACATAAATTTCCCCCGGGGCCAGATATGTAAGCAGTTTTTGTCAATACGGTGTGAACCATCTTTATTTGGAGGAATGACCAATTCTTTATAGCCGTGCGACAAATAATCTTGTGAATAATTGAACATTGATGTTTTTTGTAGTCGACCGCGAACGGCAGAAAAGGCACCATCAGTTCCAAAAATATGATCGTAACTGTAATTAAGTTCTTTATTAATTTGGGTATCTTCAAAGAAGATTGTGTTTTCTTCGAGATTAATATCCAAGCATTTATGGTTGAATCGATAGTGAATATCTTCATAATCATCAGCCAGGTTCATCAATTGTTGGTTCAATCCTCCGCGTGAAACCGAATAAATGGCTTCGTCATCTTTACCGTAAGGTTGATAAGTAAGATTTCCCTCCTTGTCGTGCATCTTTCGTCCGTACATCGGGATGGAAATAGAGCGAATATCGTCCGCAATACCTGCTTTCTCCAAGGCATTAAAACCACGATGAGAAAGTGCCAAATTAATCGAACGACCACCGATTACTTCGGCTTTGCGCAAGTCTGGGCGACGCTCAAAAACATCGACATGCATTCCTTTTTTGGCCAGTAAAATAGCGTGAAGACTTCCTACGAGTCCCGCTCCAACAACAGCTACATTTTTTTTCTCCATGATTTTAATTTGATACTTCAACAACAGATAATACCTGATGTTTCAAAACATTCAAAAATAATGAAAGTTCGACACATATACGATGATCAATTACTGCGTATTGAAAAACCTGACTTTTATCATTGCGACCGTCGAAGTAACCCTTTTATTTCTCGAAAACGCACAGTCCATGCCACGTGTTCACTTCACTTCCGCCAATTGCGTCGAAATTCAGTATCAAAATAGGTGTTGTGCTTTCGTTTGGCTTTCTTTTTTTTATGAAAAATGGCCATCATTCGCCACAATACGAGCCCGAGGATGAGCACACCAAAAACTTGAACGAGCAATTCAATGTACTCCGCTTCATTATTGAGAATACCTGAAAATCTCCGTTGTATGAGGTGCTGTACTTTCATCCTAACGCAAAGTTAAGACATATTTCTGTATTTCCATATTCGATAAAAAACAATACATTTGAAACACCTAGAAGTACAATGAAAGATAAAATTGACAAAACGTTAAAGTTCCGGGAAAAAGATTTTCGATTGCGCCCTTGGCAGTTGAAAGTGCAAGAGGTGATTTATGGCACAGATACGCGTACGGGTCGTGTTTTTGACATTGTTCTGCTAATTGTTATACTCCTTTCGATTGTTGTGGTAATGCTCGAAAGCATTCGAATGCTGAACGCAGAATACAGCTATACTTTCTGGTCTATTGAATGGGGCGTCACCATACTTTTTACCATAGAGTATTTTTTGCGCGTTGTGAGTTTAAAAAAGCCGTTGACCTATGTGTTTTCCTTCATGGGGGTGGTAGACTTGTTTTCGTTGCTTCCTACCTACGTAGGTATATTTGTTGAGGGTACAGAAGCGCTGATGGTTATACGGTCGGTTCGATTTTTAAGGATTTTCCGTATTCTCAAACTCTCGCGTTATATGTTGGGTGCTGATATTCTCGGGGAAGCTTTATCGAATAGTCGCCATAAAATTATTGTGTTCTTGATTTCCATCCTTACGATTGTCATTATTATGGGGGGGTTGATGTTTGTCATTGAGCCGGATGAGGCTGGTTTCACAAGTATTCCACGAAGTATTTACTGGGCCATTATTACAATTACCACGGTGGGGTATGGAGATATCGCACCAATAACACCTTTAGGTCAAGCATTGGCCTCGTTCATCATGCTATTTGGTTATGCTATCATCGCGGTACCTACTGGGATTGTATCTTCGGAAATGACAGCGATCAAAAAAGATAACATCAAACCGTTTGAATGTCCAAATTGTGGTGAAAAGGGACATGAACGCGAAGCCAAGTATTGTAAAAATTGTGGTGAATCCTTTAAATAGATGCAGAGGAGGGACTAAAGGAGGTTCCAGAACAGTAAGTCAATTGCCGTAAATTATAGTATTCATTGTTAGATTGCTTCCATCAAGAATATCGAAATGCAAAAATCGTAACAAAATAGGTTTCTGGTAAACTTTTTAAGATTGAGAATGAATTACGCATCAATGGTCAGTTTATAAATGACGTGAGTCACGCAAACCTATTTGTTTTTTGAAGTAATGAGGAATAACCATTAGCAATAATATGTAATCGGGTGAACTTTGTGGGGTCGCGCTACGTCATCTTCTATTATTTTTTAGAAAGTTTATATTATTGAAAATGGAAACCCTATATTAGATGCAAATTATTATTTAATTAAAGTTGCATCTGTGACTTAAACCCTGAGTTTATGAAAAAGGCTACTCTACTATTTTTCGTTTTTTTGATCTTTTTGGCGTGTAAAAAAGAGGAAGAACCCACACCTGAAAATGATACGCAACAAGACTTGATAATTGTAAATACAACAGCGGTGACTCAAATTACTGCTGAAAGTGCAAATACGGGAGGTGAGATAACTTATCCTGGAGGTTATGAGGAGGTTGATATTCATTCAAAAGGTGTTTGCTGGAGTCTTTCAGACAATCCAGACACCACTGACTTTAAAACAAATGATGCTGGTGGGACAATTTATTACAGCGTTTTGAATGATCTGGATCCATCTACAAGTTATTATGTCCGTGCGTATGTAGCTTATGATACGGAAATTGCCTATGGGGAAGTCATTAGTTTTACTACTGAGGCGCCTGCATTATCTGCAGGAGATGATTATAAAGGGGGTATTATTGCCTATATATTTCAACCTGGTGACGATGGTTATGTAGAAAACGAGACACATGGAATAATTGCTGCTGAAAATGATTTTAACACCAATTTCCCTTGGGGTTGCGAAGGAACGGAACTTTCAAATGCGAATGGAGAGGCGATAGGAACAGGTATGCAAAATACGTTAGATATAGTCGCCGGCTGTGGTGATACTTCATTTGCTGCAAAAGCTTGCGCTGATCTTAATGAAAATGGATACAGTGACTGGTACTTACCAAGTGAGCTTGAATTGGCTCAAGTATATCAGAATAAAAATGCTATCGGGGGCTTTTCCAATACGTTTTATTGGACTTCTACACAAGCCAATGCTACAAATGCTGTGAACATAGATTTTACTAATGGCTATCAGTACACTGTTCCAGGTTCAAAAAGTGATTTAAAGAAAGTGCGTGCCGTTCGTAATTTTTAAAAAAGCATGAGTCGGTCTTACTTCGGTGTTTGAATAGAAAGTAGTAGTATTTTAAGGATGCTCCATTTTCCTTTTGAAACTAGCGTACTCGAACTGATGCCTTTATAAACAAAAAAAGGTTGCTCTTTCGAACAACCTTCTTTAATGGTAGCGGGGACCAGACTCGAACTGATGACCTTCGGGTTATGAGCCCGACGAGCTACCAACTGCTCCACCCCGCAATATATCTTTAATATGTAATGTCTTTTTTCGTTCTGATCGTTATCAGAAATCCCTAAAGGGGAGTGCAAATATAACGAGTTTATTTTAAACGACAATATTATTTAAAATAAGAATACAATATGGTAGTTAATGAATAATGAAATAAGAGCTGTTAGAGTGCTAATCACAAGCAATTGTAGGGTGCATTATTTGCTGACTATTAAGCATATAAGTGCTTGAATTAGGTGCATGTAATAGAGGTTAACAGAATAACGAATTCAGTTTATTATTTTTTTTAACTGTTCTTGAAGCATCGCGATAGCCTGATCAATTGTAGCTTTATGCGTTCGGAATGATAAAATTGCTATTCGAATTACAAATTTTCCGTCTACACGTGTTGAGGAAAGAAATATGCGTCCATCCTGATGACAATTTTTCAATAATTGCTGGTTGAAAGCGTCTTGTTTTTGTGCCCTTGGGTACCAAAAGTAACTCACAGAAAGGTCGGGACGAGGACCGAGCTGAAAACCGAGATTCTTCAGCTGCTCACGGAAATAATGGGTCAACAAGATTTTTTCTTTCAAGGCAGCTTGAAAAGGAGCAATACCGTGTAGTTTTAAAGGCAGCCACATGCGAAGCGCTCTAAAATGTTTGGTTAATTCTGGTGAAACATCTGCTGGACTCACGGGAACATCTCCCGACGTGGCATCTTGCATGTAATTTGCCGTATAGTGATGTGATTTGAAAACAGCGTTACGATCTTTCACCAACACAGCTCCAATACCATAGGGTAAAAACAGCCCCTTATGTGGATCAATGACCAAAGAGTCAGCCTGTTCAATTCCACTAAATGCACCTTGGTATTCGGGAAGTAATTTAAAGAATCCACCATATGCGGCATCTACGTGAAACCACATGTCGTGTTTTTTGGCAATTGTAGCTAACTTTTTAAGGGGATCGATCGCACCCATATCTGTCGTGCCAGCGGAAGCAATTACTAAAAACGGATTTTTACCATTTCTTTCGTCATTTGTGATAAGTGACCTTAATTGAGGAAGATCCATCATTCCCCGATCATTCATATCAACAATTCGAATGATTACATTTTCCAGTCCGATGATGCGCAAGGCCTTATGAATACAATGATGCACTTGTTCGGTCATATAGAGTGCAGCTTCAGAAACAGGCCGCTCCATTACTCTTTTGGCGTCCCGGGCCGCAGTTAGCGCAATCAAATTAGCGATTGATCCACCAGAGGTGAGGTTCCCAATGCTGTTCTCGGGAAATTCGAAACATTCTTTCAACCAATTCAGGCAGGCTTCTTCTATTTCCACAGCTCCAGGGGAAGCGTAATACATACCTGCGTATACATTGCTCACGGATGCCAGATAATCAGCTATTGCTGATGCGTAGAGTCCACCGCCTGGTATATACCCCAGATGACCCCCAGAAGCCGCATTAATTCCGTGTGGGAAAACATGGTTTGATACCGTATCTAAGATTTTTTGGATCGACATTTGTTCATCTGAAATTCGAAAAACAGCTTTGTCTGGACGCGAGGAGCGATAAGCTTTGGTGGTAGATAATTGATCTAAAAATTGATTGGCCACTTGCTCCATTTCACCGTTCATGTCTTGACGTTGTTCTGGGGTGATTTCTAATGCATTCGCTGATTCTTCAAGCGCTAGTATTTCTTTTACATCCGTTGGGTTTTGATTCATTGTTACACATTTCCTACTACATACATCTGATCAAGATTAGGAGCTGGTCGCCCACCCTCATCTTCTAGCGTAATAGCGAATGCTGCAGCCGATTTCGTCTTTTTCGATACCTCAATGAAAGCCGTTTTCTGTTTTTTGGGCAGTACACCCATATTTTTGGGTTTACCGTCAATGATCGCCCACAGTTGGTATTGTTTTTTAGCTGGTGCGCTGGGCAATTGGTCGACTTGAAGGACAACGCGGCTATTGACTTTATTCCAGAAAACATTCACCAACGAAGTGTTACTCAGATCAGTCCCCTTAAGTACCACTCTCCGCGTATTCGTATCAGAAAGGAATTGGAGTAACTCATTTTTCTTTTGAAGCTGCGCTGAATAATCTGTTGAAACAACCTGGATTTTTTGACGCTTCGACTGGATATCACTTTTGAGTTCAGCGACTCTTTCTTCCAGAACCTTGTTATCACTTCTCGTATTTATAAACACTACTGTTGCAATTAAGAAGAGCGCAAAAAACGCTGCAGCCATTAATTTCCAGGTATTCTTTTGATCTTTATTATTAGAAGCTGGTTTTTTTTCAGCTGTAAAGTCGTGTTCGATGATCTCATCTTTTTGATCCTGATCGATCTTTTCGTAAACCTTAGAAAGTACTTTTTCCTTGAGTCCTTCGGGAGGAGTGACAGCATTTTGGTCCGCTACTTTTTCCAAAGAAATTTGAAAGTCTTGTAGGGCTTCATCAATAGCTGGATAGATAGAGGACAAACACTCAACCTCTTGTTTTTCTTGAGGAGAAACTTGACCGAGGACGTAGGCCTCTAAAATACCTGATGCTATGTATTCTTTTAAATCCAAAATATAAAGTTTGTCATCATTTTTCTCAGTTTTTTCAATCCATTTCTCGCTCGGGTTTTTACCGTACCGAGCGGGATTCCCAGTTCATCGGAAATTTCTTTCTGTGTGTAACCACCGAAGTATAAATATTCGATGATTAGCTTATGGTCTTCATCCAACTTACCAACTGTTTCTTTTAAACCAAGATGATCAACATTCATGGAAGTTTTGTGAAGATTACTTGTATTTACGAATGTTTCGAATGATTGGATTTGCACTTTCCCTTCCCGCTTTATTTTTCGTACTTTATCGATAGCCGTATTTCTCGCGATGTTCAACATCCACGTATAAAGCCTTCCTTTAGATGAATCAAAAGCGTGAATTTTTTTCCAGATTTTAACGAATGTTTCTTGCATTGCGTCTATGGCCTCATCTTCTTTTCGTACTATGCGGAAGATTACACCGTAGAGTGCACTGGAATAATTGTCGTAGAGCTTTTCAAAGGCAGCGTGTTTTCCTTTCCTGAGCTCATCAACAAGGCGTTGATATTCTATTTCTTCTTTTTCTAACAAAATTCTGAACTAAAATAGATAAAATACCTTAGAGGAAGGCTACTTTTCTCAACAAGTACCTCCAATTGACTCTATTACTTCCACTCTATTGAATTCGCAAAATGTATTCGCTGGTTTTTATTAAGACAGCAGTTTCTGCCTTAACATAAATTCAAGTTGATCATTAGCTTCCGAAAGACGCTCTGTAATTTCCTGATTTTCCCGGTGCAATTGATATACTTCGTAGGACTTTTCTATGATCTCTTTTAATTTTTCGTTGTCCCATGGTTTAGCGATATACTTAAAAATATGCCCTTTATTGACAGCGTCCACGAGTGCTTCCATGTCGGTATAACCGGTCACTAAAATCCGAATTGTATGCGGAAAATCTTCAATTATCGATGACAAAAACTCAACGCCAGTTTTTTCAGGCATGCGTTGATCAGTGAGGAGCACATGAATTTCGTTGTTTTTCATGATATCAAAACCGTTGTCCGCGCTTTCCGCTAAAAAAATATTGAAATCTCTTCGAAATGCCGCCTTGAAAGTAGTAAGGTTACTCTTTTCGTCGTCAATATACAACACGTTTATTTGCTTATTTTTTTGTGCCATAGTCCAAAACCTGACCTTTTTTATATTAAAAAATATTTCCATAAATTTAAGAAAAATCAAAGTCCTATCTAAGTTATGGAGGAAAAAAGAATTCAGCATCCCATTGTTTTCCGGATGAATATCACCCCTGAAAGAGAACGATTGAAGGAATTAATTCAGTCTCAATCTTCACTGGTTCAGTTAAATATGATTGAAAGTCAGATTGCGGATTGGGTCAAATTAAATTACCCAAAAGAATACAGTGAAAATAGAGATATCACTAAGTTTATTCAAGGGTTTAAACGAGACTATCCGATGGAAACTTACGGTTGTTGGGTTTACTATCCCTGGAAGAATACAGTCGTACGCACACTTTCAGCAAAACATTTCGCCGATGTGCGCACAGCGAGGAATAAACACAAAATTACGGCTGAGGACCAGGAAGAACTCTCGCAAAAGTGTATTGGTGTTGTAGGACTATCAGTAGGTAATTCTATTGCGCAAACGCTGGCTTTAGAGCGACTGTTTGGAACATTGCGTATTGCTGATTTTGATGATTTAGAATTGACCAACATGAACCGAATATTTTCAGGTATTGATCAGCTGGGAATGCCAAAGACAACGATAGTTAGCCGTGCGATTGCTGAGCTCGATCCTTTTTTAACGGTTAAACCTTATAATGAGGGGATAAACACCGATAATATCGCTTCATTTTTTGAAGATGAACAGCAAAATCAATTGGATGTGATCATTGACGAATGTGATAGTATCGCGGTAAAGATTGCGTTGCGAGAAGAAGCTAGAAAAAGAAGGATACCGCTCATCATGCAAACCAGCGATAGAGGATTAATAGACATAGAACGTTACGATCTCAATCCTCAAGCACCTCTGTTTCACGGGTTATTAACTACTCACGAAATTGATATGATCAAAGAGGGAACCGAAGGAAAAGCGTTGATCGCCGCAGTTCAAAAGATCATTGATCCGAGAACGATGTCCAGAGGTCTCAAAAATTCACTCTCTGAAATTGGAAAAACGATTACTACCTGGCCACAACTCGGTTCGGATGTTACTTTCGGAGGAGCAGTTACTGCCCAAATAACACGAGATATCCTATTGGGTAAAAGTGAAATCTCTGGACGTCACTTTTTAGAAATCGATATGTCTAAATATGACCGACTTTAAAGTCGAAATATATAGAGCTGCTGATCATCCTGAGCGCAATGCGGTCTTTATTCGAGGCCATTCTAGTGTACTCAAAGATTATGGAGTAACGATGATTACTTCCTTCAAGGAGCAAAAGTGGGTGCATCAACCTTCTGTCTATTGCCTTGTGGCTTCTACACCTTCTGGAGAAATGATTGGCGGCATCCGAATTCATATTGCTGATTTTATTACGCCTTTGCCACTAGAAACTGCACTCCATAAAATGGATACAGGGATTCATGATCTCGTTAAAAGTTACGCGGGCGAAGGCGTTGGTGAACTCTGTGGGTTATGGAATGCCAAAAAAGTAGCAAGAGTAGGTATTAGTTTTGTTCTCACCCGTGCTGCTGTGGCCGTAATGCCTTATTTGCAGTTTCGTGTATTAATGGGTATTTGTGCGGAATATAGTTTAAATATGTTCAAAAATGTTGGGTTTGAAATTGATGTTTCCCTTGGTGATAATGGAGAGTTCCCTTATCCAACAACAGCTTATATCACTCGAGTTGTAGGGATTTTAAAGTCAAGTTCACTTGCGACGGCTCATCCAGTTGATCGAAAAAAAATATTAGATTTGCGTAATTCCCCAGTCCAAGAAAGAATTGAACAGGGTAAGAAAGGTGAATTTACTGTAAATTACAATCTACGGGTATCGCCTAACGTGCCTTAGAAAAGAAAGCAACGTAATATGAGTAATTACTTCATTTATCTTTTTATATTTTTTTCATTCATTTGCCAGGCGCAAACTATCACCATCGAAAATGACGTTGATCGCAAATCGATTGGAAATGAAATTTCATTTTTTATCGATACTGAAAACGATTGGAAATATTCGAGTGTTGTCGATTCAGCTGATTTCAAAGTCAGTCAAAATGAAGTTCCGAATTTTGGCATTTTTGAGGGTGCCGTATGGTTGAAAATTCGTGTTCACAATAAGTTGGATAAGTCCTTGTTTCTCGAAGTTGGAAGCCCGATAATTGATAGTATCTTTTTCTATTCGTCCCAAACTGAAAAAGTTGTGGTTCAAGGTGATGCTTTGCCTTTTCAAGAGCGGTTCCGGGATTTCAACCATTTTGTTTTTAAACTACCGGATGACCAGGATTCAGTACAGACGTTTTACTTAAAGATGAATAGTTCTGGACAGCTTCAAGTACCTCTGTATCTCGGTTCATTATCGGCCATAGAACATGTTGATCATTTGATTAATAATGCTTTGTTTTTCTTTTTTGGTTTAATGGGTGTCATGATTCTGTATAATCTGCTGTTGTATTTTGTGGTACGCGATAGAAGCTATCTATTTTACGTATTGTATATAGCGATACTTATGATCACACAGCTTATACCACAAGGTTTTGCTTATCAGTATTTTTGGCCAGAATCCCCTCAATTTGCTCAATACGCTATGTTGATATTCCCGATTGCTGTCGGTATTAGCGGAATATTTTTCTTTAATAGTTTTCTTCAAACCTGGAAATATTTGCCTCGACTGCTCTACGTTTTTAGGACATTATTTCTTTTCTATGGTGCAGCCACAGTAGTATTGATTTTTGGCGCACTACAAATAGCATATGCACTTGTTGATCTTACGGCTATGCTCGTATCATTTTCTATGCTTATAGGGGCGATACTCATCTATCGAAAAGGAAATCGGGCTGCTTTATTTTTTCTGATCGCTTGGTCTATTTTTCTCACTGGAATTATTTTATGGGTATTAAAAGATGCCGGTATCGTTCCACATAACAATTTTACAAATTATCTGATGATTATAGGTGCTGGCTTAGAGACGATATTGCTCTCTATTGGTCTTGCTGATCGTATAAACACATTGAGAAAAGAAAAGGAAATCGCCCGAAAAAATGAAATTCAAGCACTCCAGGAAAATGAGGATATTATTTCAAGGCAAAATATCCTATTGGAGGAAAAAGTACAAGCGCGAACAGAAGAATTAGCCCAGGTAAATACTGAACTTCAATCTACGATGAATTCAATGATTGAAACGCAACAGAAATTAATAGAATCTGAAAAGATGGCTTCATTGGGACAATTAACTGCTGGTGTTGCACACGAAATTAATAACCCGATCAACTTCGTGACTGCGAATATAGCCCCTTTGCGTCAAGATATTGCGGATATTGTTGTGTTACTGGAAAAGTACAATACCTTATCGCCTGAGAATATAGAAGATAAACTGGAAGAAATCCGTCAATTCGAATCGGAGATTGAATTTTCGTATCTTAAAAATGAGCTAGACAGCATCATTTCCAATATTAGTGAAGGTGCTCAGCGTACGAGCGAAATAGTGAAGGGGTTAAAACTATTTGCACGTGATCATAAAGGAGAAAAATCATCCACAGCTATCAATGAAGGTATTGAATCGACGATAACCATACTTCAAAATAAATTAGATGGTATTGAGGTTATTCGAAATTATGGTGCGCTTCCCACCGGCGAGTTCTATGGAGGAAAACTGAACCAGGTGTTCCTGAATTTACTGAGTAACTCGATTGATGCTATTCACGAGAGACACGAGGGAATAAAGGGAGGAGAAATAGAGATAACGACAGCTTATGATGAACAGGGAAATCGCATATTGATTACTTTTAAAGACAATGGAACAGGGATTTCGGAAGAAGTGCGTCAGAAGGTTTACGACCCCTTTTTTACTACAAAACCCGTTGGGAAAGGCACGGGGTTAGGTCTGTCAATTGTTTACCAAATCATTGATTTACACCAGGGGGCAATATACTGCGAAAACAATGAAAATGGTGGCACTAAATTTACTATTCAGCTTCCGCTCGATCAATAATTGCCATGTAATAAAAAAAGCAATTTAGTTTTTTGACCATGTCGCTCCATCAGAGCCATCCTTCACTTTAATATTGGCTTCTTGTAGTTTGTCTCGTATGGAATCAGCAGTATCCCAATCTTGATTATTCCTTGCTTTTTGACGCATGCTGAGCACTAGCTCCATCACTGTTCCGAGGCTGTCATCCTCATCTTGATCAATTTTTTGAAGACCTAGTACATCAAAGAAAAATGCGTTCATTTTTGCTTTAAGCGATTTGAAATCTTCTAAGCCAAGTTGCGCTTTCCCTGCCTTTACGTTTTGGATAAATTTGCTAGCGTCAAATAAACGTGCAATAAGCACCGGTGTATTGAAATCATCATCCATAGCCGCGTAAAAGGAATCAATCAATTTTTGTACATCGATAGATGATGATTGCTGGACTGAAAGGTCCTCCAACATTTCAATGGCTTCACTTAAACGGTGAAAGCCTTTTTCTGCTGCGTCCAATGCTTCTGCACTAAAGTCAAGTGTGCTCGTGTAGTGTGCTTGCATCATGAAGAATCGCACTACTATGGGATGAAACGCTTTTCCAATTGCTTGATTATTTCCAGAAAACAAGGCTTCGGGGAGGAGCGTATTTCCCGTAGATTTACTCATTTTTTTACCGTTGAGTGTGAGCATATTGGCATGCATCCAATAACGAACCGGTTTTTTACCAGTGGCAGCAGTACCCTGTGCAATTTCACATTCGTGATGGGGGAATTTCAAATCCATTCCACCACCGTGAATATCAAATTGTTCACCTAGATATTTTGTACTCATAACAGAACACTCAAGGTGCCACCCAGGAAATCCAACGCCCCATGGTGAGGGCCATTTCATGATATGTTGGGGAGCTGCATTTTTCCAAAGCGCAAAGTCTAATGGGGATTTTTTCTCATCTTGACCGTCGAGTTCTCTGGTACCAGAAACAAGGTCTTCAATTTTCCGTTTAGATAGGATACCGTAATTATCCGTTTCATTGTACTTTTCTACATCGAAATAAACAGAGCCATTGGCTTCATACGCGAGCCCTTCTTGCATGATTTTTTTCACCATTTCAATTTGTTCAATGATGTGACCAGTTGCAGTGGGCTCGATATTGGGAGGGAGGTTGTTGAAACGACCCAAAACTTCATGGAAATTAATCGTATATTGTTGAACCACCTCCATCGGCTCTATTTGTTCAAGTCGTGCTTTTTTAGCGATTTTATCTTCACCTTCTTCAGCATCATTTTCTAAATGACCCGCATCAGTAATATTACGCACATAACGAATTTTGTAACCCAGATGTTTGAGATAACGATATACCATGTCAAAGGAAATGAAAGTTCGACAATTCCCGAGGTGTACATGGCTGTAGACGGTTGGTCCGCAGACATAAAGCCCTACAAAACCATTGATGAGAGGTTCAAACTTTTCTTTCTTTCCTGTGAGACTATTATAAATCGTTAAATTACCTTTCCGCGTGCTCATGAAATTCTTTGTTTTAGGCTACGAAAATACAATATTTCGCGCATAAAAAAAGGGAACCACCAAGGGTTCCCTACTAAAATTAAAATCTATTTAGAGTTGTCCATCGGAATGATAAGCACCTTCTTTATACACTTCTACTTTTAACAGTAATCCGTCATCGTCATAAATATAAAGACGTCCATCCCATAATCTACCATCTTTAAACTCACCTTCCATCCACAATTCTTTGTCGTCATTGTAGACTTTGTTGTAAGCGTTCGGTTCAAACTCTTCAACACCCTCAGGCTTCGGACCTTGCTTTACGTCCTCCGGTTTCGGAGTTTCTGTCTCCAGTGGTGGATTAACGCGTTCTATTTCGCCCGTCGTTTCTTTTACTGTTCCATCTTCAGCATAAACAATTTCTTCCTTTACGTCACCGTTGGGCCAGTATCGCGTTGCTTTACCAGTTGGAATACCATTTTTAGCATTATATACAAATTCAGGGTTTCCATTATCGTGGAAATACTTAACAGGACCAGACTCTTTACCCGTCTCATTATATGAACTTTCATAAATAACAACCCCTTCAGAATTGAAACGCATCAACGAATCTACATAACGTCTTTTGTTGAAAGTTCCTTTTTCTTTCACCTCACCGTTCGGGTGGTAACGGACAAAAGGACCATTGGGCCGATTGTTTACAAATTCACCTTCAGTCTTAGGTGTCTCTCCATCTTTGTAGTACATGATCCAATGACCGTCCTTACGATCATTTTTGTAGGTACCTTCAGAGATCTTACCTTCCATGGGGTAACCCTTCTCTGGTTTGTCCTTACCAAAGAAAATCCATTTTCCCTGTTTACGACCTTTCTCGTCCTTCTGATTGATTTTGGGGTCATCCTGCTCATCATTCACTTCGAGTATGCCCGAAGAGAAGGAGTAATTCCCTAACCCTAAAGCGATTAATAATGTCCAAAGTAATTTCTTCATCATCCAATTCATTAAATTCCTAAATAGCGCAACAACAATATATGCAAAGTTTCAGCAATTTCAAAGTTTTAGACAAATATTTTAGACAAAAACGGCTTTTTTATAGACGAATGTTCTTTTTGCTATTTTTTAAATAACCGTTCGGGTTGAACGTTTTCTAACATCGTTGTGACCATCTTGTCTAAGTCGTATTTCATTTTCCATTGCCATTCTTTTTGCGCGACCTCATCATTAATCGATGCTGGCCAAGTTGCTGCAATTGCTTGCCGATAATCAGGAGCATAATCTATGCCAAAGTCTGGAATGTGCTTTCGAATAGCATCTGCTAAGTCCTTCGGAGTAAAACTAATACCCGCTAGATTGTATGATGTGCGTGTTTGAATGTTTTCACCTGGAGCTTCCATCAATTCAATGGTTGCTCGAATGGCATCTTCCATATACATCATTGGAAGAGCGGTCTGTTCACCCAAAAAAGAGGTGTATTCGCCGTGTTCTTTCGCATGATAAAAAATGTCTACGGCATAATCGGTTGTTCCACCCCCGGGTAGAGACGCGTGCGAGATCAAGCCAGGATAACGTATGCTTCTGACATCTACCCCGTATTTCTCGTGATAATAAGCGCACCATTGCTCCCCAGCCTGCTTCGAAATGCCATAAACTGTTGTGGGTTCCATGATCGTCTGCTGAGGTGTGTTGTTTTTCGGTGTGGAGGGACCAAAAACAGCGATAGAACTCGGCCAAAAGATTTTTTTGATGATACCTTCCTTTGCGAGGTCAAGTACGTTAAATAGACCGTCCATGTTGAGTTGCCAAGCAAATTTTGGTTGTTGCTCAGCAGTAGCAGACAAAAGCGCAGCCAACAGGTAAACTTCTGTAACTCCTTCCTGTTGAACACAATTTCTCAATTTTTTATTATCGAGTACGTCAATTTGTGTGTACTTAAAATCTTTCAACGCCTCCGGGCATTCATCTTTCACATCTGATGCGATAACTGCATCATCTCCGAATCGACGTCCTAATTCTAAAACTAATTCGCTACCAATTTGACCCGCTGCGCCAATGACTAATATTTTCCTCATAATTCACTGATTCTTCTTCGCCACGAAGATAATGACTTCGCTTTACTAGTTGTTATACATTACATAAAAATCAGCAATTACTGAATGGGCGACACTTCTCTATCCGCTTTAACGGACAACCTGTTCAACGAGGAATGACTTTCATCAGGATTCCATAATCTGTATTCAAAATCTTAGGGCTACCCCACCAATTTTTCTATATTTGTAATAGAAGTAACGATAATTATGAATACATTTAGTTCGATCAATAAAAAATCGAAGCGCTTACTGAAACGCAACCCGGAATGATGTTTCAGATTATCAAGAATGCTGATCACCAACAATTTTTTCATTAAAACTTATAATCTATGCCATTTTATACAAAACGGGGTAACATTCCGCATAAACGCCACACAACCTTTAAAAAAGAGGGTGGTGGTTATTATTATGAACAGCTGTTCGGTACAGAAGGATTTAGTGGTATGGCATCCTTAATGTATCATGTTCATCGACCTACAATGGTCAAAAATATTGGGCCAACGAAAGATTTATCACCAGAAGCTGCTGTCGATAAAAACATTACGAGTCGTATGCTTAATGGCTTTCAGGTTCCGCCCGAAAAAGACTTTTTGGATAGTCGCAAAATCGTACTTTTTAACAACGATTTAAATATAGCACTGAGTTCGCCTCAAACCTCTCTTCAGGATTATTTTTATAAAAACGCTGACGCCGACGAGATGATTTTTATTCATGAAGGTTCGGGAACCCTGCGGACTATGCTCGGAAACATACGGTTTAATGTTGGTGATTATTTGATTGTACCGCGCGGCATTATCTACCAAATGGAATTTGATAGTGCTGACAACAGACACTTCATCGTTGAATCATTTTCGCCGTTGTATACTCCGAAACGATATCGTAATCATTTTGGTCAGCTCATGGAGCATTCGCCTTTTTGTGAACGCGACTTTCGAGCTCCAGATGAATTAGAAACACACGATGAAAAGGGTGAGTTTTTGGTTAAAATCAAGAAAGAGAATACCTTGCACGAGGTCACATATGCGTCGCATCCATTTGATGTCGTAGGGTGGGATGGTTATAATTTCCCTTACGCCTTTAATATTGAGGATTTCGAACCGATCACTGGTCGCGTCCATCTTCCACCTCCGATACACCAGACATTTGAGGCGCAAAACTTCGTTGTATGTTCTTTTTGTCCAAGACTTTACGATTATCACCCAGAGTCGATACCGGCCCCTTATAATCACAGTAATATTGATTCAGATGAGGTGTTGTACTACGTCGATGGCGACTTTATGTCTAGAAATCACGTAGAAAAAGGGTTTATATCATTGCATCCTGCCGGAATTCCTCACGGACCGCATCCAGGAGCTATGGAAAAGAGTATCGGAAAGAAGGAGACAAAGGAAACGGCTGTAATGGTCGACACATTCAAACCGTTACAACTTACTCAAACGGCATTGAATATTGCTGATGAAGACTATGTTCACAGTTGGTTAGAATAAGCACGATTTTTAATTTATCAAGAAATACAAATTATGGGAAAAGAAGTAAAAAATGTAGAATACGGATTGGAAAAGATTTTTGAAGGAGCTCAAGATTTTCTTCCGTTATTAGGAACTGATTACGTAGAGTTTTATGTGGGTAATGCCAAACAAGCAGCCCACTTTTATAAGACGGCATTTGGTTTTCAATCGCATGCATACGCAGGTTTGGAAACGGGCATAAAGGACCGCGCGTCGTACGTGCTCAAACAAAATAAAATTCGCCTCGTCCTCACTACCGCGATGAACAGCGAATCTCCGATTGGAGAACACGTGAAAAAGCACGGCGATGGCGTAAAAGTTATTGCCCTATGGGTAGAAGATGCACGATTAGCGTATAATGAGACGACAAAGCGCGGTGCCAAATCTTTTATGGAACCTACTGTAGAAAAAGACGACGACGGAGAAGTTGTGCGCTCAGGAATCTACACGTATGGCGAGACAGTGCATATTTTTGTAGAGCGTAAAAATTATAATGGTGCATTTTTGCCAGGATATAAAAAGTGGGATTCGGATTATAACCCAACTCCTACAGGACTCAAATTTATTGACCACATGGTCGGTAATGTAGGTTGGAACGAGATGAACACTTGGGTAAAATGGTACGAGGAAGTAATGGGCTTTGAAAACTTCCTTTCTTTCGATGATAAACAAATCCATACGGATTATTCAGCACTTATGTCCAAGGTGATGTCTAATGGAAATGGCCGTATTAAATTTCCAATTAATGAACCAGCGGAAGGGAAAAAGAAATCTCAAATTGAGGAATACCTCGATTATTATGAAAGTTCAGGTGTTCAACACATCGCAGTTGCCACTGACGACATCCTGACCACTGTAGCTGATTTGCGGAGCAGAGGAGTGGAGTTTTTGAGTGTTCCTCCTCAAACTTATTATGATGAGGTTCCCGAACGACTTGGTGCTCATGATCATGAATTACAAGAAGACATCAAAAAGATTCAAGAACTTGGAATTATGGTCGATGCGGATGAAGAAGGATATTTGCTTCAGATTTTCACTAAGCCCGTGGAGGATCGACCGACACTATTCTTCGAAATTATTCAGCGTATGGGGGCTCGTGGTTTTGGCGCTGGTAATTTTAAGGCACTTTTCGAATCCATTGAACGCGAACAAGAGTTACGAGGTACACTTTAGTAATTTACGCTTTAAGAGTGCAAACACCTTCTTTCATATTTGAGAGGAGGTGTTTTCATTTTTGCTTACCTTTGAATTCTCACAACGGGAAAACATTATGGGCACATTCAATACACATCAAACAATCACAAAACATTTAAAAGAATTGAGTGAAAAACTCGACGAGGATCATCTGACCGCTCAAGAGCTTCAGGAATTCGAAAACTTATCGCGAAAACTCTACGAACGTGCTGTTATTTTGCACTATAAAGCAAAAGAGGAAAATGTTTACAACAAAAAAGACCAATCAGCGTCAACTCCTGAGCAGCCTATAGCAGAAAAGTTAGATAACGAAACTGATTCAGGAGAGATTAAATTTGATTTTACTAGCGATGAGCAATTTGACGAACCGCCTTCTACGGTAACTGAATCGTCTGGTAAAAATCCAGCTCAACAGGATAGTACTCCCGCTGGAGGCAGCTTCAAGGAAGGTCAGGATCCAGCAGTTTCAGCCAAAAATACGGATGAAAATAAAGAAAATACAACTGAGCAGTCGAATTTAGAAACTTCAACATCAACAAATGATCTTCCCAAGTTGCATCAGGAAGAAACTAAATCGTTTTATGAACATTTCATGGGATTGCATAAAAGTACTCTTTCAGATCAACTGGGGGCTTCAAAAATAAACTCTCTGAAAGGCGCTATTGGACTGAACGATAAACTACAATTTATATCAGAATTGTTTGATGGAAACCATGAGGCTTTTAATGAATACCTCTCTACTCTCGATCAGCTCTCATCCAATGAGGAGGCACATCAGCTGTTAAGTCAGATCGCCACTAAATATGAATGGGACGAGGAAAATAGCTCGGTGGAAGAGTTTGTAAAAATAATAAGCAGAAGATATGCCGATTCGTAATCTATTTTTGGGAATAATTTCAGTATTACTTTTTTGGGGAGCATCAGCCCAAACTCAGAAAGCGCGAAGTGTGACAAAGGTATTATGTAGCGATACCCTTTACGGGCGAGGTTACGTTAAAGACGGTGTCAATAAAGCAGCTCGTTTTTTAGCGCATCAATTTAAAGCGAGCGGTCTACACCCTTTCTTAGAAGATTCTTCTTATTTACAGCCTTTTACCCATAGTGTCAATACGTTTCCCGATACCGTTGCATTAACGGTGAATAATCGTGCGCTTAAGACCGGAGAAGATTTCATTGTCGCGAGTACATCAGGCGCTGGAGTAGCTGAGACCAAAGCAGTCTACCTTGACACTTCTGTAGTTACAGATAAGGAGCGTTTGCGAAGAGCCATTCAGGAGGTTCGTTCAGATCGCGCTAACACTTTCTTTGTTGATTTGAATGGGGCAGATCCCAAAACCGAGAATAGATTGATACGTGAACTTCAAGGGTTGGCTAAAGTTGGTCATGTGATTTTCACTACCAATCAAAAGTTTACGTGGTCTGTCGGTCGGTACCAATATGACCATGCGATCATGATTGTTAAAGCATCCAAAGTGGAATTTGAAGACGCGATTGAATTTCACATTGACGCCGAGTTTAAAGAAGATTTTACCAGTCAGAATGTGATTGGTTATCTACCCGCCGCAGAAAATGATGCTAACACTATTGTTTTTACTGCACATTATGATCATTTGGGAGGAATGGGTACCAATGAAAGCACCTATTTTCCAGGAGCTAATGATAATGCTAGCGGAACAGCTATGTTGATTTCTTTGGCTGACCATTTTGTGAAAAACCCATGTGATTATAACCTATTATTCATTGCTTTTGCTGGTGAGGAGGCGGGATTGCTAGGATCCAAGTATTTTGTTGAAAATACCTCAATGGATTTCGAAGACATTCACTTTTTATTGAATCTGGATATTATGGGAAGTGGGGAAAATGGTATTACTGCCGTGAACGGTAAAGTGCACACAGATGCATTTGATAAGTTAAAATCGCTCAATGATGACCATTTAACAACCATCAAAGCACGGGGAGAAACGGCCAACAGTGATCATTATTATTTTCATAAAAAAGGTGTTCCTAGCTTTTTCATCTATACCATGGGAGAAAACAAGCATTATCATGATGTACACGACACTTACGATGAGCTCACTTTTTCCGCTTACGAAGATATTATTACGCTCCTATCAAAATTTGTAAAGCATATTAATGAACTAAATTAAGGTGCTGGCGTGATATAAATGCAAATCTTCCCATGAAACATCACCTTTGAGTTTTTCCTTTGCTTCACTGAGGCTCCCTTCCATTTCGGACCCTAATTGTTCTCTGAGGTACTGTAATTTTTTTTCGTCCAGTACATCCCCAACTGCTACTCGTTCATCTTTGATGAGTTTGGAAAAATGGCGGTTTACTGTGCTGGTGGTCAAGCTCCTTTGGTTTGCAATTTCCTCAATATTCCAGCCTTTTTGAAATAACTCGAAGGTCTTTTCATAGGTGGATTTTTTCGATTTCTTTTTTGTTTTTGCCTTTTTTTTATCGACCACAGTGTTATTTAATTGCCTTACATCGGGGTTTTCACGGCGAATTTCATCTTTAACCACTTGTATTTTTGCTACTTTGAAATTTCTGACTTGTTCATTCCAAACAGTTTCTTTCGTGAGATCATTGCCACGTGCCATTTGGTCACAAAGAGCTCTGGCTTTTTTCAAATCCAAGATTACTGTCGTGATTTGCTCATCAAGTTCACCTAGTTCTTCAACATATTGTTTGGTTCCTGTTTTTGTTCCGAGTAGGAGTAATTGTTTTAAATTTTCCCGAAAGACAGGCTCCAAATATTTTATAAAATACTGATAGGCTGCCTCGACTCGTTCATATACGGCATCAATATCAAAGGTTGTTGGTTGACACATACGAAACAGTTGATTGCGAAATTTTCGCGCAGGCTCGAGTGTTTGGAGTAATAACTGAACTTGTTCACTAAACCATTCAGCATTTTTACCCATTTCCGAGCGTTCACTGGCATTTTTATGAGCGTGTTCGAGCGCTAACCACTTACTTACGGTTTGATCCCAGTTAAAAGCTTCAGCTAATTTGTCATTTAAAAATAAGATTGTGCTCGTTTCCAGCTGCTCGGCAAGGTCATTCGCCGAAGCCTTATTTTGAGCATAGTTCTCAACGTGCTGGTCATTACTTAAACCGTTTAAACGAATGGGATTGAGCAAAACCAACCCTTTCAATGAACGGAGTCGAGAAAGAGCGACATACGCTTGACCAGGGGCAAATACTTTATTCAAATCGAGAACTGCTTTTTCAAAGGTTAATCCCTGACTTTTATGCACAGTTATTGCCCATGCCAATTTCAATGGAAAATGAACGAACGTTCCTTTCACTTCTTCTTGTATTTCACCAGATTTTTCATCGAGTGAATACTTTACATTTTCCCATTCGTATTTTTCTACTTCAATGGTCAAATTTTCTTCGGGGAAATGAACGTGAATACCATCCTCACTCAGTTTTGATACACGTCCAATTTTTCCATTGTAAAATTGTTTTTCATAAGACAAATCATTTTTGACAAACATGACCTGAGCACCCACTTTCAGGTGTAGTGTGTCAGCGAGCGGAAACATATGAGAGGGAAAATCTCCTGTTACTTCAGCGTTATATTTATATTCTTTGTCCTTCAATGCGGACAGTGAGTTGGCGTTCATTTCTTCTGCCTTCCTGTTGTGTGTCGTTAAGGTGATAAACCCTTCATGTTCTGTGGAGTCAAATTTAGGTCTCACATATTGATTTAAAACTTCAACATCACTGTCAGATACATAATTATTGCGCAAATGGTTCAAAATTTCAATAAAGCTCTTATCGTCCTGACGATGGATTTTATCCAATTCAATGTAGAGTGGGGGACGTTCCTTTACGGCTTTTGCATGGAAGAAAAAATGACCTTGATAAAATTTTTTAAGAACTTCTTTTTCTTCGCGTTTCACGATAGGCGGAAGTTGCAGTAAATCTCCAATATAGAGGAGTTGAACTCCACCAAAAGGAGTATTATTTCTTCTGACTTTTCTCAATACATGGTCCATGGCATCCAGAATATCTGCTCGGAGCATGCTGACTTCGTCAATAATAAGTAATTCGAGATTTCTAATGATTGCTTTTCGCTGTTGATTCATCCGAAAGTTACGCATGAGGGTTGCCTTGGTGTGCACTTGTATGCGGTCAGAGATAAAAGGAGGTTGCTCATCAGTAGGTAAAAAACTTCCAAAAGGTAGTTGGAAGAACGAATGGATCGTAACACCACCAGCGTTGAGAGCTGCTATTCCGGTCGGAGCGACAACCACCGTATTCTTATGTGTAGCGTCAATTATTTTTTTGAGTAATGTTGTTTTACCCGTTCCAGCTTTTCCAGTCAGAAAAACTGAACGATTGGTTTCATTGATGAATTTCTCTGTAAATTCTGCAGGTGATTGGGTTGTGGTTGTTTCGTTCATAATTCTTACAATTTAAATTTCGTGAATTTATATTTAAGTTATAAAAATACTTTCGATTCAACCCTGTGTTCTCAAAAAAAATTCGACTCGAATGAAAACAGTTATAAATTTAGGAAACAAATCGTAGTTTTGTCCTATGGCGGGTATTTACATTCATGTTCCTTTTTGTAAGCAGGCTTGTTCCTATTGTGACTTTCACTTTAGCACTACTTTTTCATCTTATCGAAAATCCTTAATTCAGGCTATGTGCAAGGAACTCGAAAATGAAAGGGAATATTTTAAAGAACAATCCATTGAAACGGTGTATTTTGGTGGTGGTACGCCTTCTTTGTTGGAGGAAGAAGAGCTGACAAGCATTTTACAAACGGTAGACTCATTTTATCCAACTCAACATGTCAAAGAATTTACTTTTGAAGTGAATCCCGATGACGTTACGCATGAGTTGCTAAATACGTTAAAAAACGTCGGAGTGTCGCGACTTAGTTTAGGTGTACAGTCGTTTCGCTCTGAAGATCTTGAATGGATGAATCGTGCTCATTCAGCTCAGGAATCAACAGCAGCCATCCAACTCGCTCAACATTACGGATTTGATCTAACTGTAGATCTTATGTATGGATTGCCGAATAGCACGAATGACGATTGGCGCGCAAATATTGAACAACTATTAAAACTCGCACCAGAACATATTTCAGCTTATTGTCTTACGATTGAGGATAAGACAGCGCTTGCAAATTGGATTAAAAAAGGACAAGTTTCTGCCACGTCTGAGGAAGCTCAATCTCGTCAATTCGAACTACTTTTAAAAGAGTTATCTTCATCTGGTTATGAGCAGTATGAAATTTCAAATTTTGCTCGAAAATCCAATTATTCCATTCATAATTCCAATTATTGGTGTGGCAAGCATTATTTGGGGATTGGACCCTCAGCACACTCTTTCAACGGCACATCGCGCAGATGGAATGTCGCCAATAACCGTGATTACATTAAAAAGGTTTCCAGCGATACGTGTGCTTATTCTTTTGAGGAGTTGACGTCAGTAGATCAATTTAACGAGTTGATCATGACTGGGATAAGAACAAAATGGGGGGTTTCTTTAGAAATGTTGAAGCATATACATGATATTCCTTCGTCATTTATGCGAGAACTCAAGACATTTGAGGATTACTCACTTTTAGAGCGCAAAGGAAATACCATTTACCTGACCGACACAGGTAAGTTACAAGCTGATCACATTGCCGCAACACTTTTTTTGAGCGATTCATTTAGCGTATGAGGGTAAAATGTCCAGTATGCTTTTCATAGATGGATCGGTGGTTCCTGAATTTCAATCGCCAGATATAAACACCGTCCGGGGCGAAATTGCCATCAATGGTTCCATTCCATCCCACGTTGGGGTTGGTGGAATAAAAAATTTGTTCGCCCCAACGGTTAAAAATCCTAAATTCATATTCTGAAACATCAAAAATGACGGGTAGAAACCTTTCATTGGAGCCATCGCGATTCGGTGTGAAGGCGTTGGGGATATAAAAGGTGGTCTGTGGTTCAACATAGATCTCTCGCACTGCCGTATCTACACATCCGTATTGATTCTTTACCACTTGATAGGGATAGTGATACCCACCCGATAAAAAGTGATATGTCAAATTACGCTGTGTTGTATCCACTGAATCATTTAATTGGTAAATAAAAGATCCTTGACTGTCGATACTTTCATCGGTTATAGTAATCTCTGTATTAAAGGCATCCGTTTCTTCAGGAGAGACTGAGAATCCAGCCACTGGAGCTGGAAAAACCTCGATGAGGCCAGGCTTGTTGAGCGTGAGGTCTGCGATACAACCTTCCGTAACTTGAATATTGAGGCTCACATCGTAAAGACCAGGTGTGTCATAAATATGTACGGGATCTGATGCAGTGGATGTTGCGCCATCACCAAAATCCCAAAAATAGTCAATAGGGGCATCAGCTGCACTACTGTCAATAAACTCGGCTTGAAATGGTGCACAGTATAAGCCCGGCTCTATCCCAAAATTAATGGAGGGTTCGCGATAGACCAGTACTGAATCCGTATGGCTTTCATTGCAAACATTCCAATCCACTTCGTAGGTTACGTCGCGATAGCCTGAAGAATCAAATACAACCCCAGAAACATCTTCTGTCGTTGCATTCGGAGGGTTTGCATAGGGTCCGAAATCCCAGGAAAAAGTGGCTCCTGTTCCATAATCGCCTTCACCTTCAAAATTAAAACTATTTGATGTTATACATTGTCCATCGGGCGCATCGAAGAACACATTTAATGGTTCGTAAACTTCGAAAGTTTGAAAAGCAGTATCCGTGCAAGACCAGCCGGGATTCACGACTAACATAACATCATATATGCCTTCTCCGGGATAGGTATAGCTTGGTTCGTAAGCTGTACTGTTGGGGCCTGGATTTGATGGATCTCCAAAGTGCCACTCGTAATTTGTTCCTCCGTAACTCGTGTTCTCGAAGTCAATGGTTAATCCGTCACAATAACTATTGAAGCTCGATAATTCTTCTTGTGGAACAATTTCAGCATCGGTGGAAATGTCACAATTAAAAACAGTAAACAAAAAGTCGCGGCGAGTTACGCTGATGAGGTTACCATTGCGGTATTCTTTAGCACACACACCAACAACGAATTTACCAATCATTGAGGGAGAAGCTGTGAGTAAACCAGTATTGGCATCCAAATTAATAGGTCCATTGTTTCCGAAGGGCTGTGTAGCCGAGAATCCATTTTCCCAATTGATATTATTGTAAGGTGGATTATTCGGCGGGCTTGGCATGGGAGTAGCCTGCGAACCTCCATGAAAAGGTGTGCAAAGTTCATATTCGATAACATCACCGTCGGGGTCAGTAGCTGCGTGGTCGAAAATCAACTCCTCATTGTTACACAATAAGAGTGGTGGATAGTTGTCAAATCGTGGACTACTATTGCAACTGATACCAGAGTTGGTCCCTGGGATAGTTGCAGATAGGGTCAAACCTTGAGCGTCGGGGTTTGTCAAATTTACGATCCCTGGACCTCGACAGCAGCGTTCATAGACCAATTTGTACCCTTCAGGATTGTCAGGAAGCGTGATCACTTTAGCATAAATAGCTTCTTGAACACAAATGTCACCGGGAGGCGTTACACAAGGATTGTTGAACGTAACGGGTAACACTTCGCTCCCTGGATAGGCAACTGAAAAGTTTTTATAAAGCGAATTGTCGGAGTTGAGGAAAACACCTAGATTCAATGGAGAGTCATAGTCGGCGCCGGTGCTATTGCAATCGCGATAAACTTTAATAATTACGCGATACTGATTGTTGCCCAAGCAGTCGTAAAAAATCTCGCCACCAACAATGTGTTCTGCTCTTGAGGTGAAAGCCAGAAAAATAATTGAGATGTAAATCAATTTTTTCAAGAACATATTTCAAATTTAACGATAATCACTTCTTCTACCATATTATATCGGAAAATCAAACGGTGAATCATATTTGTATTCCATGTCTAGTAAAGATTTGGAGTGCTGATTACTAACGATCTTGTAAGACTGAGGAGAAGTATTGAAGCTTATTGTGTCGAGATTCAGTGATTCAGCTACGTGCTTATAATATACTTTTTTTTGGGGATGATCAGATGCGCAAATGTTAACTGTTTCGCCCCAGCAATCTTTTTGTTGAACGGCATTTATGGCCGTTATACAATCTGATTGATGAACGAGGTTGACAGGATTGTTAGCACCTCCGATGTCTTTGCCTTGCATGTATTTTGCAGGATGGCGGTCGCCCCCGACAAGGCCTGCTAAACGCAGAATGGTAATTTGATCGGTTTTAATATTACGCAGTGCTTGTTCTGCTTGCGCCACATATTGGCCATTTCGACCCGTACCTGTCGCAGGTGATTTTTCATCAACGGTCGTATCGTTATTCGGATAAACAGAAGTTGAACTGATAAATATCACTTTACAGCGATGATTCAATTGTTTGACGATGTTCGACATAGCTTCTGCGTAGGATGTTTTAAATTGACTCGGAGGAATATTGAGAAGGACATAATCTAACGTTGATAAAGCGTCCCATTCCTTATAGAAGTCAGATTGTCTCAGAAGTTTTGGTTGAATCTGATTGGATTCGAGCAAGGCTATTTTATCGCTAGAAGTTGTTGTACCAATTACGTACGCTCCCTGCGAAACAAGTTTTTTCGCAAATGGCATTCCGAGCCAACCACACCCTATTACTCCCCATTTATTCATACTAGTTTAGATAGAACGTTTGGACAATCAAATTGTTGCCTGTTCTGATGAAATCCTCAGCAATGAATAGAATCTTTCTGCGGTATGTCGATCAACAAGTGATGTAGCAAAAACAATTCTTAGCTATAGAGTTATACAGTTGTATATGCTGCTAAGTTCAATTAGTAAATGCAACAAAAAGCTTAAAAAAACGGATGTTGTGGAAAGTTATTCTGAAGTTTTTCTGA
>CAJXMN010000010.1 GCA_913056215.1 uncultured Flavobacteriales bacterium
TTCCGTTCATCTGAATGTCGTAGTTAAACGCTACATTATAATTGTAGCCATTATTACAACTACTCTGCGCAGGAACAATGTCCGTAAGCTCGATCGATACGTCCACACTGTAGTTTTGACCTGAGGTCGCGTTTACAGTGGTGGAGTAATTGATCGTTTGGGCGCTTACGCCTGCTGTGGAAAATACTAAAAAAGAAATTACACCGAGGAAGGTGATTAAGTTCAATCGTTTCATAAATACTTGTTTTAAATGCAGTTAGGTTACAAGCCTACCTCCCCAATTTTAGAATTCCAAATTTTTTGGTGGTTTTTTTTAAAATTTCACGGAGCAAGGTTTTAAAAGTGTGAAACCGCGGAACTGTGGAATTTAGAAATAGCTTGATCAATAAAGATCATCCTAAATAACTCGTTTTTTCTTCAACATTCGAAATTCTGATTCAATACGCTGTGGTTGCCTATGATCGGAGTTCGGTTTGTTAAACCCAATTACAGGCAGCAATTAATGTAGATGAAGCTTGTTCTATCAAGGATAAAACAAAAAAGCACTCCTTTTTTAACCATTTTACAATCATATTATTACAGCCGTCTTTTTATGACAACAAAGGATTTCTTACCTTTGAATGAAAACAAATGAAAATATGCGGTTTTTTATAGTCATTCTTTGCATTTTACCTTTTTACGTGCTCAGTCAAGAGGCCGAGTTGGTCACTCAACAACGGATTAAAGGTACGATCACCAATTTTGTTTTTAGTCCAGACGGCGAGTATCTGGCAAATATCAGTGAAGATGATCCAGCAATCCATGTTTGGCACCTTGCTTCGGAGAAGATTATTGGATCGCTTCAGGACTACGACCAGCCCACTGAAGCACTGGCCTACAATTCGGGTGGCGACGAGCTGTTAACACTTTACGAAGACCACCTCATGATTCGCTGGAACCTGAATAAATGGTCTATTTCAGACTCTACGAGACTTGAAGAGGATCCAACCTGGATCGACATGAGTGGCGACTATATGTTTGCGGGTTTATACAACGAAATAAAGGTGTTTGACCGTTCCTTTAAGCATCAAAAAACCATTGAAGTAAGCGGAAAACCGCGCAGCAGTTATTCCACTAAAAGTCACCTTTACGTGGGCACTTCTTTTGGTGAGCTCATTAAGATTAACCTCGACGATCTCTCTATTGCTTTTCAAAAAAAGTTCAATAAAACAGATTTTCAGGATCTCGACATTTCGACATCAAAAAATCGCCTGTTAGCTTTTAACGACAACGGCTCAGTGACAGAGGTTTCATTGAATGCGCTCACTTTGACAAATAACTTCAAGCCACTCGGTGGGTTTAACTTTGGGAAACAATACGGTCAAGTGCACGCTGGCAACGGATTGATTGCTTTTATCAAGAAAAAAAATCAAATCGACTGTTACAACATGGAAGGTAATTTGGTCATGCAGTTGATCGATACCGTGGAGTCTGAAGAGATTAAGGTATTGGAGTTTTCTCCGGACGGAAGTGTGCTGGGCTCTTCCAGCTTCAAACAAACATTCTTTCAGGGAATGGAGTCGGGAGAAAACAGTATCAAGTTGTGGGATTTGTCTCGTCAAGGATTGATTGCCGAACTCAAGGGTAGTGTGAACCCCGTCCATCAGTTTTCATTTCATCCCCAGGAAAATGTCGTTGCTCTACTCGGAGAAAACCGCAAAATAAGCGTTTGGGATGTCGATTTTGCCGAAAAAATGTTTGAATTTCAATTGCAGGAGCCCGAACGCGAACAGGATATTGCGCTCATGGGTAAGGAAGATAAAGACGAGGTAAACAATTCGTCCAGCAGTGGAATTATCAATGTAAACAAGCTTGCAGAAAAAGCCAAAGAAAGCGTGGTGCGGAGAACAGTTAATCGCGTGAGGAAAGAGCCCGTGCTCGTGCAATTCTCAGCGAAGGGTAATTACCTCATGACAAAATTAAAGAAAGATGAAATCAGAATTTATCGCTATGACGGCGAAAGTCTGGAGTACATGCATTTTGCCAAACACCAGCAAGAACGGATTAATCATTTCATGACAGATCCCGAAGAAAAGCACATCATCTGTTTGGGTGCAGGCGACAAAGCCGTTTCTATTGTCGACTTAGAAACAGGAGAGCTCAAAGAGAAATTAGCTACAGAAAACAAAACAGCAGATCGCGAATTCCTTAACAATGCCATTTCTGGTTCTTACAATCCAACGGGTGATAATTTTGCCGTCTGTACGGGACGCGGTCAAATTTTTATTTGGGACAATAATTTTAACCGCATATTTAAGACAGCGGGAAATAACCTTTTCCGTGCTGGGAACAACGCTTTCATTAATTACTCTTCAGATGGTAAAACCCTCTACATGAAAGGTTTTGACGGTGTTCGCGGTTACAATATCTCGAATTTTAACGTTCTAGGAACCAACAAACTTAAAATGCCTGGTCGACCTTACGAATTGGGCACACCGCAAAATTTTATGGTTGGTTTTGACGAAACCACAGGCTACATTGAGAGCCTTTCCAATCAGCAACTGGTTTCTTTTCCTATTAATCGTAGTATGATCAATGCCGTCGATGCATCCTTGCGCAATTACGTCGGTCTGTCGCTGAAAAATGGAGAGTTTCGCCTCTATGACGTAGCATCGGGAAACCTTCGGGCCACTTTCATAGGTGAGGGAGATAACACCATCATTAAAACGGCAGATAATTATTACAAAGTCAATAAAGAGGGTTTTGATTTGGTTTCGTTTCGCATTGGTCGAAAAGCATATCCATTTGAGCAGTTTGATGCTTATTACAATCGCCCTGACCTCGTTTTAAAGGCGCTTAAATGTCCCGACGAAGAATACGTCGCGTTGTACAAAAATGCCCACGAGCGAAGATTAGAAAAACTCGAAATAACGGATGCCTCTACACCAGATTTTTCTGCGCTTCCTCAATTAAAAATTACGAATCGTTCAGCAATTCCTTTTTCACAATCGGAAAAAAAGGTTGCATTCCACATCAAAGCATTGAGTGAAAAAAATCCGTTAGAAAAGCTAAAAATCACCATCAACAATGTGCCCGTCGAACACCACGAACTTGAGGGCCAATCTGCTGAAAAAACAATCAACCTGGAGTTGATCAAAGGAACGAACAAAGTGAACGTATATGCCGTTAATACGAAAGGAGAAGAGAGTCTGGCCGAAAGTATTACCATTCACTGTTCCCGGAGTGACAAACCCGACCTCTACCTGGTTACGGTCGGCACATCGAATTATGCCGATGATCGTTTTGATTTAAATTATGCAGCAAAAGATGCCCAAGATTTGACAGCATTGTATAACAACTACGATAATGGTCGGTTTAACGAGATTCACACTTATAACATTACCAACAAAGAGGTGAAAAAAGAAAAGTTTCAGGCTGTTAAGGAGTTTCTTCAAGCAACAAATCGCAATGATCAGGTGATCTTTTACATAGCTGGTCATGGTGTATTGGACGAAAACTTTGCCTACTACTACGGAACACACGACATGGACTTTCTGGCTCCACAAAAGCGCGGATTGTCTTACGACAAATTAGAAGAAGTACTCAGTGGTATTGCTTCTGCTAAAAAATTGCTGATTATGGACACTTGTCACTCGGGTGAAGTGGACGAAGATGAAGTAACCGTCGTCGAAGAAGATGAGGGCGACGACGATTTGGCTTTTAATGATGTAACATTCCGAGCGGTAGGACCGAAACTCCGTGAAGGGTCTGATACCCGAGCATCTGCAGGAAAAATGGCACGCCTACTCTTTGCTGATATCCGGAAAGGTACGGGCGCTACGGTTATTTCCAGTGCTGGCGGTGTCGAATTTGCCATGGAGGGCGACGACTGGAAAAATGGCTTGTTTACCTACTCGTTGCTTAACGGTATTACGAACCAAACAGCCGACCTCAACGACGATGGCGTCATCATGGTCTCTGAATTGCAAAACTATTTGATTGAAAAGGTAGGCAAACTATCGCACGGCAAACAAGTACCGACCACTCGCGTTCAAAATATTCGTTTGGATTATCCGGTATGGTAATATAATGCGCACATTCATCTCCATATTCTTTGTGTTGGCCCTATTGCTGCCTTTTGCCACCATTTTTGGGTGGCTTTCCATCGAGCGAGAGGCCGTAAGAAAAAACGCGAAACATAAACTGATGAAAACGGTTTCCGATGACGAATTGATGGCTTTTACTTTTCCAATAGAAGACACCACCACGAAATTGCAATGGGAGCATGCCCGGGAATTTGAATACGGCGGAGAAATGTACGATATCGTGAGGCGCAGCTATTCAGATCACGAAGTGACCTATCACGTATGGTGGGATCACGAAGAAACCCTGTTGAATCGCAAATTGACGCAGCTTTCCTCCATCTATTTCAACGATTCCCCAGTGAAGAAGAAATCAGATCGACAACTCTCCTTTTTTATGCAACAGCTTTTTGTAGATCCTCTCTCTTCTCAGCTCACACCTCCTGTTTATTCCATAAACCAGCATATTTACGCCTATTTATCACCATATACAGATCCCGAAATAGAGGTTTGTACACCACCCCCTCGTAACTCGCTTATTTTTTGATTATCGTTGTTATACCTTAACGTATAACTCACAAAGATTATGAATTGTTTGGATGACCACCAGGTGCTAATACCCTGACGGTTTATTGTTCTGAGTAATGTAGTAATCATCACTCGTTTTTGCCTCAGTGCCGATGGGCTCTCGAGCAGCATTAAAAAAAGGCTGGTTTCTTTTTTGAAACGAAGGCTTCAATTACTCCGTATGACATATATCCTCGGTATTTATAAATCTGGAATCATTCGTTCGTCATTCAACTATAAACGTTCAAAAAATAATAAAAATGAATAAATTATTAGTTTTAATGATGCTCTGCATTGCATCATTGACAACGGCTCAGTCACTCACCGTTGTCGATCAAAAAACCAAAGAGCCATTAGAAATGGTCGAAATTGGTGGAAAAGGAGTGGCTAAAAAAGTCTTCACGCAAAAAGATGGTCAAGCAGATATTCGTCATTTTAAAGGAACCAATGAAATTATCATTCGGCTCTACGGATATGAAACGCGAGAGTTCTCTTATCAGCAATTGAAAGCTTCCGATTTTAAAGTGACCTTACAATCGCGGATTTTGACATTGAACGAAGTCGTAGTTTCTGCCAACAAGTGGAGTCAGGTATCATCTGATGTACCGATCAAAATTTCAAGTATTTCACCAAAAGAAATCGCACTGCAAAATCCCCAGACCGCAGCGGACTTACTGGGTACTTCGGGAGAGGTATTCGTTCAAAAAAGTCAGCAAGGTGGGGGGAGTCCAATGATTCGTGGATTTGCAACGAACCGTTTGCTTTACTCTGTGGATGGCGTACGCATGAATACCGCCATTTTCCGCGGAGGAAATATCCAAAATGTCATTTCACTGGATCCTTTTGCTATGGAAAATGCAGAAATTTTATTCGGACCCAACTCTACAATTTATGGTAGTGATGCGATTGGCGGTGTGATGAGTTTTCAAACCCTCACTCCCGATTTTGCTGATGGGGAAAAACCGCTTGTTAAAGGAAAAGCCCTCATGCGCTATTCGTCAGCCAATCGTGAAAATACAGGGCATTTTGATATCAACGTAGGTTGGAAAAAGTGGGCGTTGGTTACAAGTGTTTCATCCAATAAATTTGACCACTTGCGCCAGGGCAGTCACGGACCCGAAGATTACGTAAAACCCTACCATATCGAACGGATCAACGAGATGGATGTCCTTGTAGATCAAGATGACCCATTACTTCAAGTACCTTCGGCATATGATCAAATGAATCTCATGCAAAAAGTACGCTTTGCACCCAATGAATACTGGGACTTAAAATATGCTTTTCATTATTCAGAGACCTCATCTTATGGTCGATATGACCGTCACAACCGCATGAAAAATGGTGATCCGCGCTATGGCCAGTGGGATTACGGTCCTCAAAAATGGATGATGAATTTACTCACGATACACCATCGCCAATCCAATTTATTCTATGATCAAATGAGTATCCGTTTTGCTCAACAATCATTCGAAGAAAGCCGCATTTCACGCGATTTAAATAGTTTTTTCCGCGAAAGAAGGGCCGAAAATGTTCAAGCCTACTCGGCAAACGTCGATTTTTCAAAAGCGATCGGGTCCAATAACAACTTGTTTTATGGAGTAGAATACGTCTTCAACGACGTTTCATCCGAGGGGAAAATTGAGGATATAGGCCAGCAAACTTCTGTTCCTGGTCCCTCCCGTTATCCGGAGTCCTCGTGGCAAACGGCAGGACTTTATCTCAATGACGAACACCAATTTGGTGAAAATCTCACCGTTCAGGCAGGAGCGCGCTACACGCATTATTTGTTAGATGCTACTTTCGACACCACTTTTTATCCATTTCCATTCACTGATGCCAATCTGAATAATGGAGCGTTAACTGGTGGGATCGGTGCCGTCTATGAATGGAATGAAAACACAGTGTTTCGTTTTAATGCATCAACGGCTTTTCGTTCCCCGAATGTAGATGATATTGGCAAAGTTTTCGACTCCGAACCGGGTTCTGTTGTCGTTCCCAACACGGGGTTAAGCGCAGAGTATGCCTACAATGCTGATATTGGAATCACAAAAGTTTTTGGTGAATTCGTGAAGCTCGATCTCACAGGGTACTACACGCTCCTGGAAAACGCGATGGTGCGGCGGGATTTTACCCTGAACGGTGCCGACAGCATCATTTATGATGGTTCTCTTAGCCAGGTTCAAGCACTACAAAATGCAGCCGAGACAACCGTCTACGGGCTCCAGGCTGGATTAGAAATTAACCTAACTAACGGTTTTTTACTCCGGTCACGCTTTAATTATCAACGCGGTCGCGAAGAGATGAGTGATGGTTCCATTAGTCCATCTCGTCATGCAGCACCTTGGTTTGGTATAACACGTCTTCGCTATACTTTTGGCGAACTCATGTTTGATTTTTATGCTCAATATCAAGGCGAAAGGAGTCATGAAAACCTATCAGTGAGCGAGCGGGGAAAAAGCGAAATATACGCCCGTGATGAAAATGGACAAACATACGCTCCAAGTTGGTATACACTTAATTTGAAAATCATGTATGCCGTAAGTGATCACTTGACAGTAAGCGGAGGAGTGGAGAACATTACAGATCAACGCTACCGTCCTTATAGTTCGGGGCTTTCCGGTGCTGGACGCAATTTTATTTTAGCCGTAACGGTTCCGTTTTAACACAATTTTTTGCCGGGGAACAAGTGGTTCCTCGGCTTGTTTTACCGATTCCCAAAAATGCCGCACTCTTATCTAGCACAATTCCCTGAGCGATACAATGCTGTCAACAATCGCCGCATTACGAGGGATTATCCAAACAACTCGCGCAGGACTTCTTCAATTCTGGAACACTCTACCAACTCAATAGAAAAATCTTTTTGTTCAATTCCCTTATTTTCTTTGGAGATGAGGATCTTATCAAATCCGAGCTTTTCAGCTTCTGAAATACGCTGAGGAATGCGGTTAACAGGGCGAACCTCTCCAGAAAGTCCAACTTCTGCAGAAAGACAAATGTTCTTATTAATGGCAATGTCCGCATTTGACGAGAGAATTGCAGCAACTACTGCCAAGTCAATCGCAGGGTCATCCACTTTGATTCCACCAGCGATATTGAGAAAAACATCCTTCGCCCCCAGTTTAAATCCACAACGTTTTTCCATCACGGCCAACAACATGTTCAATCGGCGTAAATCAAAACCTGTGGCACTGCGCTGTGGCGTTCCGTATGCCGCCGTGCTCACCAGGGCCTGAACTTCGATTAGCATGGGTCGCAACCCTTCTAATGTTGCCGCAATTGCACTCCCACTCAGCTGATCTTTATTGTTAGAAATTAAAATTTCTGAAGGGTTTTCCACTTGTCGCAAGCCATCACCTAACATTTCATATATTCCCAGCTCGTTGGTTGAACCAAAGCGATTCTTAATCGATCGCAGTAAGCGATATACATGATTGCGATCACCTTCGAACTGAAGTACAGTATCTACCATGTGCTCCAGCACTTTTGGGCCTGCCAGAGAACCTTCTTTGGTAATATGTCCAATCAAAAACACGGGCGTTTCCGTCTGCTTTGCAAATCGCAATAGCTGTGCGGTACATTCACGTATTTGAGAGATGCTACCCGGAGAACTTTCGATATGTTCACTGTGAATGGTTTGAATAGAATCGATCACCAATAAATCAGGAGCCATTTGTTCAGCGTGATTAAAAATGGCTTCGAGTTGTGTTTCAGTAAGTAAATAACAGGATTCATTGAGACTCCCAATTCTACCCGCACGCATTTTAATTTGTTGCTGACTCTCTTCACCAGAAACGTAGAGTATTTTTTGGTTCACTTCCTGCATGGCCATCTGCAGCATGAGCGTTGATTTACCGATTCCCGGTTCTCCGCCAAAAAGGACTAAAGATCCTGGAACGAGCCCTTCTCCCAACACGCGATTCAGTTCATCATCTTTCATTTGAACGCGCTGCACAGCAACTTCTTTTATTTTGTGAATTGCTCGCGGCTGTGCTGATTTTTTAGCTGATTTTGAAAACGCTGTAACCTCCGATTTTCCTTTGGATATAACCTCTTCAACAAAGGTGTTCCATTCGTTGCACGAGGGGCATCTACCGAGCCACTTCGGTGCTTCATGACCACAATTCTGGCAGAAATAAGCCGTTTTTACTTTTGATTTTGCCATAAACTTTATTGCTGCGATAAAAATGCCGCCAATTTTTGGATTGCTCGACTTCTGTGACTACATTGATTTTTTTCATTTTTGTCCATCTGAGCAAATGTCTTCTCTCCTTTCTCAGGTACAAATATAGGATCGTAACCAAAGCCTTGCTCACCTCGTTTTTCACGTGCAATATCTCCCTCCACTTTACCTTGGAAGGTAAATTCTTTTCCGTCGAGAATAAGTGCAATGACTGTTCTAAAACGTGCTGCTCGATTCGCTGAATCGCGGAGTTGCTTCAACACTTTCTGTATGTTCTTTTCGTCATCTTTTTCTGGTCCTGCATAGCGCGCACTCTTCACCCCTGGCGAACCATTGAGGTGATCAATTTCAAGCCCCGTATCATCGGCAAAACAATTCATTTTATATTTTTTTGCCACGTGCCTTGCTTTTTGAAGTGCATTTCCCATCAATGTATCCTCTTCTTCCGGAATATCGTCGTCACAATTGATGTCAGCCAGCGTTTTTACCTCAAAATAAGGTGGAAGTAATCCCTGTATTTCTCTCGCTTTGTTTTTATTCTGTGTCGCGAAAATTATCGTTTTTTTCTCCATTGTCGTCTGTGTTGCTTGACTCAAAAATACAAAGAAAGGACTACAAATCTATTCTTCCGCTGTGCGAATAAAACGCTCAAGTTGCTGGTTAAACAGATCTGGTCGCTCGAACGGCAATGCGTGACCCGCTCCTTCAATAATTTCAATCCGGGCGGATAATAATTCGGCGAGTTCATGCGCTTGATGCACATCAAATATAACGTCTTCTTTTCCCCAAAGGATGAGGGTTTCTACAGCAATCGGACCACCAAGCGCTTGCCGGTTCGAAGGGAGTTCACGCAGCAATTCCCGCTGCTCTTTAGGGTTTCGACTAAAGTAATGCCCCAATGTTTGCGCACGAATACCATCCGTTAGTAACGGTGGCTGCTCAAATGAAAAGTCCATGAGTCGCTTAACGCCTTTTGCAGATTCGGGAACAAAAGCTTCTTGTATGCTATCCACGCCTACTTGCTCACAGAAGTTGTCGATATCTTTTGTCGACACAATGGGTCCAGGTGAATCCACCAACGTCAGAGAGCTCAATTGATCGGGGTAGCGATGTGCTATACCTAAACTGATAAAACCACCGTAGGATATACCAACCAGATGTACCTTCTCTAAAGCTAAATGTTGGAGAAGCTCATTGATGCCTTCAATTTGAGCATTGAGTGTCGGTTGTTCAGAAGATTGGCTTTGTCCAAACCACAAAATATCGGGTATAACAACGCGGTAGTCTTCCAGGAAAGCTTCGGCCTGTTCCCACCACGAAATCTTGCCATCACCGCCAAAACCGTGAACAAACACAACGACAGGGGCTCCTTCTTTCTGGTTATCCCAATAATTGATACTAAACCGATCGTTATTCATGGTTTTTTGAACGAATCCTGCATTGGTATATTGATTGCTCAGACGCTCGTCGTAGCGATCTACAATATTTTTACATCCCGAACCGACAAATAAAACCAGCACCAATATTAGTCCTTTATACACCGTCTTAATCTCAATGTTCATGAGTGAAAGGGTTGATTTTTAACGATTTTTGCAATTCAAATCCTTCGGGGATCACCATTTTGAAGAGGTTTTTAGCATCATCGACATCTCCATCTATGTGCTCAGCTAGAAAATGTAATTGCATTTTTCCCTTATGGGTAATGATTTCTAAAGGTGCGCCTGGAATTGATTCAAAAAGGTAGTCGCCCTTTCGCACTAATGGCTGGATGGTCGGCGTATACCAAATGATCGTCTCGGTACTATTCGCGTTAGTCACAATAGCTTTTTTACAGGGTCGCTTGAGCACTTTTTTCTCGCCATCAACGAGCTCTACATTTCTTTTGGCCAATGCCAGCCGTTGTTCTGAGGGTAAATCATCCGCTGTAAAAAAAACAGCTTTCTGTTTCACACCATTATCCATAAGAACGAGCGTAGAGTCATTCCCTTTCCGATTGATCGTGGAACGAGAGAAATAGCCGCCCCATTCCAAGGTAGAGCGCAATCCTGTCCTATCGAAGGATAACGATAACTGCCCTTTATCAAACTGTTCCACCTCGCTATACATTTCCGGGTAATCCGAAGCGGCAGCAATGGAGTAGACTATGACGCCGCGCTTCTGCTGAGCACCACAAAAAAAAGCTGTAGCGCAAACTACAGCTGATATTATAATATGCTTATTCATGTTTTACTGGCCCTCTCCTTGTCCTTGACTTTGTGCCTTAGCCTTCTCCTGCATTTCCTCTAACGTTTCTTCAGTGTATCCTTCTGGAACTGTAAGGTTAAAGACTTCTTCTGGATTTTCTACGTGATCCAAATAGTCCTTAGCTATAAACTTCATGCTCACTTGAGGACTCGTTACACTAAATTCCAGGGGCATTCCAGGTATCTTCTTATTCATGTACTTCGTGCTGTTGCTTGGCTGTTCAATTTCTTCTGTATACCAGTATACCATTTCAGATTCGTTTTCGCCATACATGATCGCTTTCTTACAAACAAAACCCATGATTTCCTTGGTGTCATTCAACAATTCAATATCTGGCTCTTCTTGATCTTCCTCGCGATCCTCATTGTCAAAAGTAATGGCTTTTTTACCCATAACCCCAGAAGTAAGGATAAGGCCGCGATTTTCGTCGTTATCAATTATTGTCGTTGTTTTCATGAGACCATCACCCATATTCATGACTTGGCAAAACTTCTTTCCTTCCATGAACATTTCCATTGTGCTCCCTTTCATCATAGCCACCTGAGATTGCATCTCTGGATCTTCAGCATCCATCTCTACGTCATACTTAATCGTAGCCTGAGCGGATAAATTCATTGCAACAATTAGTGCTGCTACTAGTGTTAAAATTCTCATTGTTTTTCAGTTTTAATTTAATTCTCTATTCAAATTTACAAAATTGATGCCGAAAATCGTCAAACTAATCAATAACACTGCTTTAAATCCTTGTGAACGGTGATAATTGATGTTATTGACAGAAAACATTATTCAAAAAATGCACGATACACATCATTTCCATTGGCGTATAAAAACAGCGCCATTAGTAAAATAAACCCAATAACTTGAGCATATTCCAACACTTTTTGTGGCGCCTCTTTTCCCGTAATCATTTCATATAATAAAAACACAATATGTCCTCCATCAAGTGCGGGAATCGGTAAAATGTTCATTATTGCTAGTATGAGTGAAATAAATGCCGTGTTCGCCCAAAACACTTTCCAGTCCCACGCAGCGGGAAAAAGGCTGCCAATTGCACCAAAACCGCCCACACTCTGCGCACCTTTCTCCGTAAAGATCAACGGCAGTTGTGCGGCGTAGTCGTGCATAGTCCAGCGCGCTTTTTCAAATCCTCTGGAGATCGACTCTCCAAAGGTATAGTCGCGATGCGTACTCTTGAGCCAATTGGGACGCTTTCTTACAAACCCAAAAGTATAGAGGTTGGCATCGCTATTCCACGTACCGTATATAGGCAATGTATCTGGCTGACCGTCACGATACAGTGCAATATTGAATAATACCGAATCGCTTTCCTGCTTTTCACCCAATGCGTTTTGAAATAAGTGAAAATAAGGTGTTTCTTTACCATTCACCCCGACAATGCTGTCCCCTTTTTTCAAATCACTCCGTGCCGCAGGATTTCCCGCAATGATAGAATCTACCACTGTTGGGACTCGGGGTCCAACCGCCATAATTGCACCAGACTCCCACATTTGATCATCGATATCTTCAGCGAGTTTCAGCTGACGTGTAGTTCCATCCGGCTTTCTCACCGTCAAATGACGTGCTCCTCGCAAGAAAATCTGAATATTTATCTGTCTGACGTTCTCAACGGGCTCTCCCTCTACGGCTGTAATGATGTCACCATCCTCTAAATCTACACCGAGTTCTTGAAATGTTGGATCTACAGCTATTCCATACTTCAGTGTATCGTTTTCAATAACGTTATCACCCCAGGCTGCTACGACCAAAATGTAAATGAAAAATCCTAAAATCACATTAACGGTAACACCACCAACCATTACAATCAACCGCTGCCAGGCCGGTTTTGACCGAAATTCATCCTCTTTTGGCGGGGCTTTCATTTGGTCCTTATCCATGGATTCATCGACCATGCCAGCAATTTTCACATATCCGCCCAGTGGCAACCATCCAATTCCCCATTCGGTATCACCAATCTTTTTCTTGAGCAAGGAAAACCAAGGATCAAAAAAGAGGTAAAATTTCTCAACGCGAATTTTAAATGCCCGTGCTGCAATATAATGTCCAAACTCATGTAGCGTAATGAGTATCGCTAGGGATAAAATGAGTTGTGCTGCTTTGATCCAAAAATCCATAATTTATCTGATTGAATTGCAAATATGGGAATTATACCGCCAAAAAAGCCCCTTTTTTGAGTTGCTGTTTCTAAATAATTGTAAATTTTAGACTCTACACTCTTCCCGAATGAATAAAATTCTCACAAACACAAAAATGAGGACGCCATGCTTTGTATTACCAAATCGCAGTTCGATTGAACAGGCGTAACCAATTTACTGAATTCTTGGTGGTTACTTTAATATCCATAGATTATTGTTAAGTTTATACTCGCTAAAACTTATTTTGTGAAAAACCTTCTTTTTATTATCGGTTTGCTTTGTACTTTGGTCGCGAGGTCTCAAGATTACGGCGCCGACCAATCACTAATGGACTCGTTGAACCGCATTGTAGCAGATGAAGATCAGCCGGACACCTCTGTCCTTGAGTCTTATAAAGAAATAATAGAAATCCTCTATTATTATAACCCTGATACGTTGCTGCCCCTTTCAAAAAGAGTTCTAACCTTAGTCAATAATAAGGAAGAATCGACGCTCTCCGATCGCGAACAACTCATCTTTAGCAAAAATCGCGGCAATGCACTTAACAATCTGGGTGTTTATTACAGTGACCGCGGCAACATTGAAGAATCATTGACTTATTACTTCAAGAGTTTAGCTATTTACGATTCCATTCAGGACGACGAAGGAAAGGGAACCGCTCTCAACAACATCGCTTTAGCCTTTGAAGATCAAGGAGATGTTACGCGGGCACTGGAATACTACGATCGCAGCCTTAAATATCGGGAAAAAGTGGGTGATCTGAGAGGGAAAGCTATTACGCTATATAACATCGCTTACATTTATAATCGCGAACATGACAATAAGAAATCCATCGAGTATTTCAAACGCAGTCTGGCTTTAGAGCGACAATTAAAGAGTCAAATCGGTGTCGCCTATTGCCTGAATAGTATTGGAGAGGTACATATTAAGGAGTCGATGCTCACCCTAGGCAAGAAGTATATCGATAGTGCCATGACAATAAGAAAAAAACTGGATGATGAATTGGGACAGGCTCAGTGCTATGAAAACTACGCAGATATTCACAAAATGTATAAGGATTATGAGCTCGCACTGATTAATTTAAAAAAAGCCGTTTCCATACGCGAGAAGAACGGGGAAAAAAGAGACCTTTGTTTTACATTATTCAATCTGGGAGATCTCTACAAAAACATGGGTAAGCTTGATAAAGCCATGACGTTTGCAAAACGCAGTCAGGGTATAGCTCAAGAAATTCAATATCCTTCCAGTTTACGCAACGCTGCTCTTTTACTGAGTGAAATTTACGAAAAACGCGGCATCTACGATCAAGCGCTCGACTATTTCAAACGCTCTGCAAGACTCAATGATAGCCTGCACAACGCTAAAACGAAAAAAGCAGCGATTCAACGCGAAGTACAATACAAATACGAACGTAAAATTGCAGAAGACAGTATACGCTATTATAATAAAGCAATCATTAATGAAGCCCTTATTGACAAACAGAAGGCTGAGTTGCGCGCCAAACGCAATGAACAATATGTGCTTTTTGGGGGACTTTCGATTACCATTGCTTTTGGTCTGTTTGCTTTCAATCGTTTTCGCGTTTCGCAAAAACAGAAAAATATTATTGAGGTACAACGTGCAACGGCGGATATGCAACGAGATGTTGTTGAAAGAAAAAACACAGAAATTACAGACAGTATCAACTATGCGAAGCGGATCCAAGAAGCAATTCTTCCTCCTAAGGAGACCCTTACTGAAAATTTAGTCGACGGTTTTGTTCTTTTTCGACCAAAAGATGTCGTAAGTGGTGATTTTTATTGGCTCGAACGCGCCAATGGTTATATCTTTTTTGCTGCGGCAGATTGTACCGGCCACGGCGTTCCTGGAGCCATGGTAAGCGTGGTTTGTTCCAACGCACTTTCAAAATGTGTGCTTGAAGCGGGGATTACAGATACAGGAAAAATCTTGGACAACACCCGCGAAATGATTATTGAACAATTGAATAAAAGTGGCGAGGTCGTAAATGACGGTATGGATATTTCGTTGGTAGCTATTCAAGAATCTGATCGTCTATCTGATACTGCAGAAATACAATGGTCCGGAGCAAACAACGCGCTCTGGATTATCCGTGAAAAAACAGGGCATTTGGAAACGATCAAGCCCGATAAACAACCCGTAGGTGGGCACAGCCACGCCACTTCTTTTACCACTCGCAAGATCAACATCGAACGCGGTGATCAGATTTACTTATTTACAGATGGATATGCTGATCAATTTGGCGGAGAACACCTTACTCATATTCCTGAGGGCGGTAAAAAATTCAAAAGCAAACGGTTTAAAGAATACCTGATTAGCATTAAAAACAAGGAAATGAATACACAGCATGAATTGTTGAGCCAAGCATTTGACGAGTGGAAAGGGAAGCTTGAGCAAATTGATGATGTCTGTGTAATCGGTGTTCGGTTTTAATCATTGCGACATTCATTTCAAAAGGTAATGATCATAAACAAAAAAGAGTGAGCAGTTCAATACTCACTCTCTTCACTCTGTATTCTGTTTGTGGTCCCACCTGGACTCGAACCAGGGGCTTTCTGATTATGAGTCAGATACTCTAACCAGCTGAGTTATAGGACCTCCACATCTACATACCTCGATGCACATAGAAAGTAGTCGGCAAATGTAATGATAACTAGTTTTATTTGCAATACTCGAGTGCAAAAATTGTCGGTCTTGAATGATTATCATATAAAATGGAGCTGTTGGAACACCGAAGTATACAAAAAAAGCCCGCAAGTCAATTGCGGGCTTCATATTTATGCTTTTGTTTAGCGCTACTTAACCGCTTAACGAATACCGTACTTTCTCAGCTTACGGTTATCAATAACTTCAGCACCATTGAGCAATGCCGAACGATAGCGCTGTTTAATTTGTGTTTCTCGCTGCGAGGCAATTTGTGTTTTTTCTGTAGAGAAATCAGATGTTTCAGGTGCTGGCTTGGTATTATCCACACGGACAACAAACACGCCACTTTTTCCTTTCACCGGCACAGATTTCTGTCCATCGATCAATCCAGAAAATGCTGTACCAATAATTTGTGGTTCACGCCCTACTTGAACATTACTCGCGGAAAAAGTAAGTCCTTCACTTTCGATTTTTGCTCCCATTTCTCTTGCTAAAGCTTGAAGGTCTTCTTTTCCTACCATCTGGTCAATGAGGTATTGTGCTTGTTTCTCTTTACGAACCTCTGACTTCATTTGTTTTTTAACCGTCGCAAATTCAGGAATACCCGCTTCAATAATGTCAGCAACCATCGCTACAACAACTCTGTTTTTATCACGAATCGGTGCAGAACTTAATGCTCCTTCTTTGACGCCTTCGCCATACGCAAGTCTCAATAACTGACCTTCAGCCAAGTCCCCAAAACCTTGAACAACTGGTTTGTCATCCTTTAAATTAAGCGTTCGAACCGTATAGCCCTGCTTGATTGCAAAAGAATCAAACGCAGCTTGTTTTTCTTCTATTGCTTTTCCACTTAACTTTTCATCAAGTTCATAAATGTAGTTTGAGACTTTTGAATTAACATCATTCATCGTTCTTTTAGAAGGCTCTACTTGCTTCACAATATTTGCTAAAATCGGACGCTTCGTTGATTTGCGATCCAATACCTCAATAATATGAACACCATAGTTCGTATTCACCTTTCCAAGTGTTCCGATCGGCTTGTTAAACGAAAAGTCGTTAAAAGCGGGCACCATCGTACCTGCAGCGAAATCTTCATACTTCCCTCCATTCGATTTTGACCCAGGATCATCGCTAAATTGTTCAACCATTTCTTCAAAGTTGTCCTTGTTGCGAATCACTTTCATAATACTATCCGCTTGTTCTTCAGCAGCCGCAACAGCTTGTTCTCCTTTTGCATTCAACAAAATATGTCGAACGGTTGCTGTAGGTTCCTCCACAAAACGTACAACTTTTGATACTTTTAATCCATCTTTCGAAGTGTACGGACCAAAAACGTCGCCTGGTTCAGCGTTTTCAATTGCATCGGCCATTGATTTCGGATACGTTGGCCCTTGTTTTCCCGAACCTTCAGGTCGTGCTACAAAAGTTGAATCATTGCGAAACTCTTTCTTATCGCTGAAACGCATCACAAAAGCAGAATCTTTATTGGTTTCTTTAAACTTTGGCTTTACGCGTTGAAGCAACTTTTCTGTACGCGCTGTATCTTCTGCTCCAGGAGTTACCTGTACAGCAAAGTAATCTACTTTTCTGGAAGCCTCTTGTTCGTACTTTTCTTCCGTTTTGTGATTGTCATAGTACGTTTTTATCTCCTTTTCCGTAATTTCTCCAACTGCATCGCTTGGTACTTTACTAAAGTTTTGATATACGTAAGTCACATTCTTGACGGTCTTCTTCTCCTCGTAACTGTTTTTTCCTTCTAATGTCGTAGCATGCACACCTGCAGCGAGGAGCGTTTCATATTTCTCATTTTTGCGCGTATCGCGAATGTACTCCATAATTCCCTCGAGGCGCTGAATCTGTTGAGGATCGTTCGATTCCTCCATTTGCGTAATTGCCTGACGCAATTGGTCTGGGGCAAACTCTCCTGTCACAGAGTCTTTAAATTGCATTGATACACTCGAAGGATCATAGCCTTTGCGACCATACAACACATTTTCCAGCTCAAATTCATCTACCACTAAACCAATTTTCTCGAATTCGCTATCCACCAACTTATTGGCAACGGTTGCCTGCCAAGCCTGGTTAGCGATTCTCTTTTCATCCTGCTCTGTAAAGTTTACAGGTTTACCAGGATTTTGCTGTTGTTTGGTTTGGTACATATTCTGACGCGCATTATTTTCCATTTCTTTCAATGCGTCTTTATTGACTTTCTCACCATTCACAGTTCCTATTCCGTAAACATCTTCCTGAGATCCTCCTCGAAACACATCGAAATCTCCCAAAATAAATGCTAACATCGCAATCCCTATCACAGCTACCAATAGCCACGATTTCTCTCGTATTTTTCCGATTAAAGCCATTTTCTTCTCATTAATTTAAGGTTGCGAATATAACATTATGTATGAAAAAAAGAAAGGAAGTCCACGGTTAAAAATCTGCTAGACATTTTAATCTATGCACTTTACGCGAATAACTTCGATTCTTCGGTCGGAAACAGCATCAATGCGCATCGAACAATTATCCAGCTCCAACACTCGGCCCTCCTCTGGAATAGATTCAAAGTGATGTAACACCAACCCTCCAAGAGTTTCATATTCAGATGATTCTTCCAGCTCGAGACCATACTCTTCATTCAAATAATCGATATCTTGCCGTGCTGAAAACAAGTAGGTATATTCATCAACCTGTTGTTCTAATAATTCTTCGTGGTCGTGTTCGTCTTCGATATCTCCGAAAATTTCCTCCACGACATCTTCAATAGTTACCAACCCGGAAGTTCCGCCGAATTCATCGACAACAACAGCTATATTACCGTGTTGCTTGGCGAAGAGTTCGAGTAAATCACGTGCCGGTATCGCCTCGGGCACAAATGAAATAGGGATCAATACCTCTTTCGTGCGCTGTGGTTTTTTAAAAAATTCAAAGCTGTGAACGTACCCAATGATATTGTCGATTGTATCCCTATAAATCACAATTTTTGATAAGCCTGTTTCAATAAATTTTTCTTTCACTTCTGCCACGGACGTTTCAACATCAAACGCGACAATATCTGTCCGGGGGATCATACAATCTCTTGCCTTGATGCTCGAAAATCCGAGTGCATTTTGCAAAATCTGCATTTCGTTATCCAGCTCTCCTTCTGCTTCCATACGTTCGTTTAGGTCACGGACATAATGATCGAGATCGATCTTCGAAAAGGCCGTCTTTCCCGTTTTAGTATCGATTCGAAAAACGCGCAAAACTCCATTACTTAAAAACATCGTGAACATGGTAAGTGGGAAGAGTAGCAAATAAATAAAAGCTAATGGCAATGACAAAAAGTGCAGTAGTCGATTTGGATTAATTTGAAAGGTTGCTTTCGGCAAAAACTCAGCAGTAACGAGAATCAGCAGGGTTGAAATAATCGTTTGTATGATCAAGACGACGGCCTCATGCTCTCCTACAAAATGGATGATTGAAGGTTCCAAAAGACGGGCCATCCAGATCCCGTATACAACCAACGCAATATTGTTTCCTAACAGCATTGTAGCAATAAAGCGACTGTCGTTTTTAACAAAACTGGATAAAATTCGTCCTGCAAACGATCCTTTTTGATTGTCTAGTTCAATTTTTAAACGGTTGGCAGTTACAAAAGCTATTTCCAGGCCCGAAAAGAAAGCGGATGCTGCAAGCGCAATAAGAATAATGACCAAACTAGTGGGATCCATAACTTGTGAAAATACAAAATTTCATGAATTACATGAGGTCTTTTCCAATGTCCTTTCGATAATAAGCTCCTTCAAACTCGATGTTCTCAATACTCTCATACGTCGTCTCCAGCGCAGCGGCAACATCCTTACCTAAAGAAGTGACAGCTATTACGCGTCCGCCAGCAGTAGTAACAGCTGGCCCGTCAGCGGCTGTTCCTGCATGAAAAACAATGCTATTTGAAACTCCATTCAAACCGTAAATTGTTTTTCCTTTCTCATATTTCTCTGGGTAACCTCCGGATACCATCATGACTGTCGCTGCAGTTCTAGGGTCAAATTCAACATCTCTTTCCGACAACGTTTGTGTGGCCACTCCTTCAAACAAGTCGATAAGGTCGGAACGGAGCCGTGGCAGTACTACTTCGGTCTCTGGATCGCCAAGGCGACAGTTATATTCAATAACATAAGGGTCTCCATTGACATTTATTAATCCAAAAAAGATGAATCCTTTGTAGGTCATACCATCTTTTTTCAACCCTTTAATTGTAGGGATGATCACCTGATTTAATACTTTATCTGAAAAGCCGCTTTTTGCAAAGGGAACGGGGCTAACGGCGCCCATACCTCCCGTGTTCAGGCCTTTATCTCCTTCTCCAATCCGCTTGTAGTCTTTTGCATCGGGAAAAACCTTGTATCCATCGCCGTCGGTGAGCACAAAAACGGACATCTCGATGCCTTCTAAGAATTCTTCAATGACGACCGTTTTGCTCGCATTGCCAAACTTATCTTCCACCAACATGTTGTTGAGTTCAGCTTTTGCCGCTTTTAAATCGTCGAGGATGAGTACACCTTTACCCCCAGCTAACCCATCTGCTTTGAGCACATAAGGCGGTTGCATTTGTTCAAGAAACTTCAACCCCTCTTTCAATGTGGGTTTCGTGAACGATCTGTATTTCGCCGTTGGAATATTGTGGCGTTTCATAAAGTCCTTGGCAAAATCTTTACTTCCTTCGAGCTGAGCGGCTGCTTTATTCGGACCAATGATCGGAATTGTTTTTAAGTATTCGTCCTGCTCGAAATAATCGACAATACCGTTGACGAGGGGTGCCTCGGGACCGACAACAACCATGTTGATTTCGTTATCGCGTACAGCTTTTTCTACAGCGTCGAAATCGTTGGGGTCTACGGACAAGTTTTTGCCCAAGCTGCGCGTCCCCGCATTTCCGGGTGCTATAAAAAGCGCTTCGAGGGTGCTACTTCTACTCAGCTTCCATGCCAATGCGTGTTCGCGACCTCCAGACCCTAACAGTAAAATATTCATAGTTCGTCAATTGTGAGGACAAAGGTAATATTTCGCAGATAAGGAGGAGTAATATTAGCTGGCGATTTTCAACGGTCAACCTATTGATAAGCTGTAAATATCACAATTGTTTCAGTTTCATAATCAGTGATATTTAGTGTAAATCCGCCTGAATTAAAACTTGTTAATGAACCTCTCAAATAACCTAATAAATTTCCATTTTGATTCCCATAGCGTATACCAATACACTCTGAATCTGATGCATAGCGGCTTATGTCATTAATAGAATTACCATGACTTCCACCACAGATTACTTGTTGTTCTGTAACCCCGTAATTTGTCGCATAACCGGTCATATAGTTGAATGAGTTACTTATTCCGCCATTGTTGTTGTTGGTTCCGTTATCTGAATCCACATTATATCCACCGGCACTTCCGCCAAAATCTCCACTGACATTACCATAAGCTTCAAACTTTATCGAGCGTGGCTGAAAAGGCAAACCGGTAATATTCACATTACCCGTACTATTGATGATAAATTTTCCCACGTAAACATCGGGACGATCGTCAACTAAACGCATCCACTCTGTGCCGTCCCAATAGTAAAACCCCGGCCGAACAGCGTTAGCTCCCGTTCCAGAAGTGGCCGTATTGTAGACCAGCAAGGATGTTGCCGGAGCCGTCACCGGATTATTATTATTTTTAGCCACGAGCGCAATCCTCGGCACCAAAATTCCTTTATCTGTCGCTTCAACGTCGAGCATAGCGGAGTTATCCCCAGCTGCTCCTGTCTCGTTGACCCCAACTGTTTGGGTAAACCCCGTCATTACACTAAATGCGAACAGCATTAATAATAAAGATCTCATAACATTATTGTTTAAATAGTAGTTTAGTACTCACGTTGATTCGCGAGTTCATTATTCTTAAATTGTAAAAACCTGTTTCAACACGAGGCATCTCCAGGGCTTTTTGACTATTTCCTTTATCTAAATGATACTTCCCGAAATTCCATACAGCTTTTCCATTGGCGTCGTACAATTGAATTTTTACCTCCTCTGAGCGCTTCAGCTCAGAACTAATAACGACTTGTTTGAGTTGATGATTCAATGATACATCAAAAAGATCCTCGAATGGCTGACATGGTTGTACACTTTCAATCGGGAAAATTTCTTGTTTCCCATCAAAATCAACCTGAACTAATCGGTAATAAGCAACTTCTATAGAAGAATTAATATCCACAAATGAATAATAATTTTTATTACTCGAGTTTCCTGCTGCTTCAACAGTCCCTATGGTTTTCCAATGATTACCACTCAAACTCTTCTGAACCTTGAATAGTTTGCTATTCAGTTCACTTTCTGTTTCCCACTCTACGACTGGAGTTCCGTCCTCACATTCAACAGCGAACCAACTCAGTTCTACTGGCAGTGGATTACTATCATCTACTAAATTCCATGCTTCGTACAAGTTTGAACCTGCAACAGTAGCGTTCATTACTGCGTCCGTACCGTTATCAACACCGTAATACAAGTTCATTCCAGGCCCCCCGTCAGTCCAGCTGTTGGTGTTCGAATTAAACCGTTGGGCGAGTAAGGCTCCCGGTGCGCAAATATTACCTGCACATTCGGCTGGATCGTATCCAAAGTTAATATTCACATCAGGTCGCGTCGTATAATTCATAGCATCAATGATCCAGAAACGATCAATCATGTAGTCAGAGTTATCGGTAGTTTCGGTATTCTGATCCAATACGTTCGTTACCATGGATGGATATATCGTGTTATTCACTGCGGTGGGGTAAGTAGAAAACTCAATATCGTTCCCATTTCCTGCCGCAGTTATCTGAAAAGTGAGCGGTATTGAAGTACCCGAATTCGTAATGAACGGTATTGTATAAGTGCCCGTGTTATTACCAATCAACCACTTGATTTTATGAAATTCGCTTTCGGATCGTATGAAGCCTCCGGATCCAACAGTTGTAATTGCATTTGGTGAAGCATTTCCTAAAACAACGTATGCAGGAGTAATGGTTGTTCCTCCGCTCATTGTAACAAACGACCCACCCGACAGCACCAATTGACCCTGAGATAAGAGCGAACTTCCCCAGATTGCCATGTAAAATAGCACTGAAAACAGCATTAAACACTTGTATAGAACTCCGATAACTCGCATACTTGGGATAAATGTACTAATCACGTAACAAATTAACAAAATTTTTGTACTGTTCTCTTTTTACGTGTGCGTATATATTCATCATCTTAAACTATGTAAAAGCACTTAATCTTAATTTTGTTTTGGACTCCAGCGCACTTTTTCAAAAAACAGGTATTTTAATGTTTGATTGCATTCGAGGTAACCCCCTAATTTTGAATTCTTGTAATATTTCGAATTGTCATCAGCTTGCAATAGTTCTATTTTTTAACTTTGTGCGTTACATAAAACCAAAAAAGCATGGAAATCACTCCGGAAATTCGGGAAAAGCTCGAAAAAATTAACGATAAATATGCCGCATTAGGTCAGGATATGAGCTCCTATTTAGATGGGCTTTTGCATGCAGACACGGTAAAGTATTGGGATTATATTGCCGTAGATACATTGTTGAGTCTTCAAAAGCCTCGCACCAGTTTTCCTGATGAAATCATTTTTATTGTGTATCATCAAATTACGGAGCTCTATTTCAAATTGTGTTTACATGAGTTTGACCAAATTTCCGAACAGGAGCACCTCTCAGCTGATTTCCTCGTTGAGCGCACCACCCGCATTAATCGTTATTTTGAAGCGCTTACAAAGTCATTTGACATCATGGTGCAAGGTATGGAAAAAGAACAATTTCTAAAGTTCCGGATGTCGTTATTACCCGCCAGTGGTTTCCAGTCTGCTCAATACCGTTTAGTGGAAATGGCATCCACAGACTTTGTAAATTTAGTTCACAAGGATGTTCGTCACAAGTTCGACAACACCTCATCTATTTCAGAAATGTATGAGCATATTTATTGGAAAGAGGGGGCTACAGAGCTGGCTTCTGGTAAAAAAACGTTAACGCTCGAACAGTTTGAGGAGCGCTACAGTGCGGAATTCATTAAATACGCACAGGAAAAGGTCGAAAACAATTTGTGGCAATGCTATCTACGCCTTGAAAAATCTGACCGCGAACGCGAAGATGTTATTCGAGCACTCAAACAAAACGATGTGAACGTTAATATCAACTGGCCTTTAGTACATTACAAATCTGCGGCTCGTTATCTGCAAAAAGATCCGAACGATGTAGCTGCAACAGGCGGCACGAATTGGCAAAAATATTTGCCTCCACGCTTTCAAAAACGAATTTTTTATCCAGATTTGTGGTCTGAAAAAGAAAAAGAGGAATGGGGAAAATCATGGGTCGAAGATATTTTAGCAATTTCTTAATTTTAGGCGTTCTATTCATCGCCTTTTCTTTTTTCATGGGGTCGTGCAACTCCTCTAATCAAGAGGTTCCAGATGATGTGCCTACTCAGGACACAGTGCCTGTGGTTCAAGAAAACATGCGCTTTGGTTTCAACCTCGATTCGTATGATGTATATTATGATACCGTAAAAAACGGCTGGACATGGAGCCATTTGCTCCTGCCTTATAATCTTGATCAGTATACAATTAATACCACAGCAAAAGCAGCTAAAGACAGCAGCGTTGCTCTAAAATATATCAATGCGGGAAAACCTTTCATGGTACTGACTAAGAAAGGGGACACGACAAGAACGGTTCAACACATGGTTTATGAACCCGACGTGTTTTCTTATATCACATTTGACTTTACCAACGATTCAGTTCAGATCAACCGTCAAAATCGCCCAGTTCTCGTTGAAGAAAAAACAATTAGTGGTATGATCTATCCTAACTCCAACCTCTCTTCAGAACTTAGTAAATCATTTGACAGTTACGTCATGGCTGCTGCGCTAACAGAATCCATTGAAGGCGTGCTGGCCTGGAGTATCGACTTCTTTAAATTACAGCCTGGTGATCGCTTCGTTGTTTTTTACGAGCAAAAATCTGTTGATGGTGTTCCCTATTCAGTGAAGAAGATTAATGCCATTTGGTTTGAACACAACGATGCCCCCATTTACGCTTTCCATTTTCAAGATAGTACTGGAGAAGTGAGCGGCTATTATGATGAGAAAGGTCGAGAGACTAAACGACCATTTTTAATGTCCCCCGTGAAGTTTGCGCGCATCAGTTCATCGTTCAACAGAAATCGTTTTCACCCCATATACAAAACGCGCAGGGCACACTTAGGCACAGACTATGCTGCTCCTACAGGCACTCCTATTTTAGCAACAGCCGATGGTACAATTAGCCGCGCTGCCCGAAGCCGCGGTAATGGTATTTATGTCAAAATACGACACAATTCGACATATGACACACAATACCTTCATATGAGTAAAATTGCGTCGGGGATTCGGCCCGGTGTACGCGTAAAACAAGGAGATGTCATCGGTTTCGTAGGGTCTACTGGAGCTGCCACTGGTCCTCATGTCTGTTATCGATTCTGGAAAAACGGAAGACAAATTAATCACCGTGCAGAAAAGTTCCCTAAATCAGAACCAATGAAGGATGCTGTTTTACCAGAATTCCGCAATTATATAGAACCTATTAAAAAGAGGTTGGATCGCAAAATAGAACAATTACCGGTTCTTTCTTAACTCACTCATGAACTTGCGTTTAATTTTTTTGTTTATTTTTATAAAAAGCACAGTTGATTATGGTTATAAGTGTTTATGATAAAAACAATCCTCTCGACCGGTTTTCGGAGGATGACATTGTACAGTTTCTATACGAAGCTCTCGAGCAATTTGGTGATCCGAAAGCAGATATACGGCGTTGCTTGAACTATGCGTTTGAAAATATATCTTCATTTGGGGGGAAAGTAATTTTGGCCTCCGAAGAAGACAAAATAGGTGGCGCTGTGATCATCAATAATACAGGAATGAAGGGGTATATTCCAGAACATATACTCGTTTACATCGCTGTTGGGCCCGACCAAAGAGGAAAAGGTTTAGGTGAAAAATTAATGGAAAAAGCCGCCGAAGTCACTGAAGGAGCTATTGCGCTTCACGTGGAAGAAGATAATCCCGCACTGCATCTTTATGAAAAAATAGGTTATGAAAACAAATATTTAGAAATGCGATTATCCAAATAAATCATGGCGCAGCTTACAATTGATAAAAACAAACTCAGTAAAAACTTTGATTATTTGGATGCCTTGTTTAAGAAGCATGATATCCAATGGTCTATCACCACTAAACTACTTTGTGGGCACAAAGATTTGATTCAAACAGTCTTAGATTTTGATCTCAATCAGTATTGCGATTCGCGGATCGATAATTTGAAAGTAATTAAAGACATCCAGCCCAATGCAGAAACCATACTCATTAAACCCCCCCAATTGAAATTGGTGAACGATGTTGTAAAATACGCCGATATTAGCCTCAATTCAGAAAAATCCACAATTCAGGCACTTTCAAAGGCAGCAGAAGAACAGGACGTTACGCACAAGGTGATTATTATGATTGAAATGGGGGAGATCCGAGAAGGTGTAATGCGAGACTCATTTGTTGATTTCTATGCCTCCGTTTTTGAATTATCTCACATTGATGTTGTAGGGGTAGGAACAAACTTGTCTTGTATGAGTGGTGTACTTCCCAATCAAGATAAATTAATACAGCTTTCTTTATACAAGCAGCTCGTGGAAGCAAAATTCAATAAAAAAATTAAATATGTTTCTGGGGGCTCGTCTGTAACTATTCCTTTAATCTTTCAGAATCGACTCCCGAAAGGTATCAATCACTTCAGAGTAGGAGAAACGCTGTTTTTCGGAACCGATGTTTATAACGATAACGTTTTACCCGAAATGGAACATCAAATATTTACCCTTTCTGCAGACATTATTGAGATGCATAAAAAACCCACCTCTCCATCAGGAAAAATGGGTACAACTCTGGAGGGAAAACGCAAAAAAGTGAAAGCGGGGAAGTTAGAAATGGGGTATCGTGCTATCGTGGATTTGGGCTTACTCGATGTCGACGAAGATCACATTGAACCTCAATTAGAAAATGCTTCCATTGCCGGTGGAAGTTCTGATATGTACGTTGTAGACCTCGGCGATAATGATACAGATTTGCAAGTCGGTGATCGCATTCATTTTTCAATCGATTACATGGGTGCCTTGCGCTTGTTAAATTCAAAGTATATCGATAAAAAGATCTTGTAATCTTACTCTTATCAACCCTATATTTTCTAATTCATAGCGTAAAAGAGTAGACTCACTGTTTTCAATTGACAAAAACGAATTGATGTCATTTATGATAAAAGCGTCGAATCGCAGCATTAGGTGCAATTTGAAGCAACCTTTCTTTATTACTAACGTCTACAACACAGAAGATATCAATTATGAAATCTTAAACTTGTAAATGATTAAATTATGAAAGTGCTCTTTTTATCCTTTTTTCTCATGGTTTTTTCTGCTTCATTCGCACAACAACATGCAACAGAGAATACGCAATGCCAAATGGCCGTGGACGAAATTCTTCGAACACAATCTTTTGATATTGATGATCCTGTATCAGAAAAGGCGAGAGGGGTTGTTCGATCTATTTATGAAGACTTGAATGCGTTTTACGATGCAAGTGACAAAAAAAGTGAGCGTAAAGCTAATAAAGAAGCATTAAAGACATCAATAGATAAAGCAAAAGAGCTCGACTTAGACATCACGATGTTTAAAGAGGATTTTGATCATATTTTTAAATAGATACTGTAACCATGAATTTTTATAAATACGCTACATTAATATTATTCCTGCTGGGTCTTGTTAGTTACAGCTCTGCTCAGTGTGGTCCAACTCAGGTTGATCCTACTCCTGGTGCAACAGGTGTTTGTGAAGGGGAGTCAGACACAATTGACTTTGCTGGCCAAGGGACTTGTTCAGGAAATTACGAATACCAGGTTGAAACATCGACAAATACAATTGTTCAACCATGGTCAGTTAACAATCAGTTTATCGTTACGCCTACAACGACTGACACGTACACCGTTTATGCAAGGTGTTCTGCTTGCCCAGCGACTGTTGTGTCGGATACCTTCTTAGTGGAAGTTATTGAAACACCAACAATAGTCGCCGATTCTTTTGTTTGTTACGGCGCTCCTGCTAATTTCAATGCTACGGGTTCATCCAGTACATCACTGTCTTGGTGGGACACTCCGGATCTCACAGGAAATGAACTTTCTCCCACAGGAAACTATACAATTCCTTCAGCATCGGCAGACGATACGATTTATTTGAACGTAGAGGGTACCGTTGCATCGGGAAATAACACTACTGGTTCAATTTTAATTACCGAAGCAGGTTTGGAAGGTTTTGCCGGTGGAGGTGGAAGTGAGGATTATTTAGAAATTTCAAACCTTTATTCAAACAATGTAAATACAACAGGTTGGGTTGCAGCTATTAGTGATTCTTATTCAAATATTAATTCTGTAAATAATACTATATGGAATTTACCTAACTCTTTTGCTCCTTGTTCTATAATTTCGAAAACGGATGACAATAACTCTGGTAATTATTGGGGATCTAACATCTTTTGGAACCCGAACCAACCAGGGTGGGCGATTATAATAGATGATGCTGGTAACGTAGCTGATTTTGTTGCGTGGGGTTGGACCACTGCGGAACTCGCCTCCTTTAATGTAACTATTAATGGATACAACATAACTCTTGGAGGTGAATGGGTAGGTAACTCTTGTGCCTCTAATTGTTCTGCTGTGGGGGGTACACCTTACAGTATATCTCGAATAGGGAATGCAGATAATAATAATGCCGGAGATTTTGTGTGTCAACAGACCTCTCTCAATGTAGTCAACCCTTCTCTTTCATGTGGCTGGGTCACTTCTAATATAACTTGCCCCTACCCTGTGGATTATCAAGTTGATTTACCACCGACTGCGACTGCACCGGATACGACAAACATCGAATGCTATGCTAATGTTCCCGTACCCGACTCGTTGATCATTACAGATGAAGATGATGATTATACTGCAAACCCCTCTGTTATTTTTCAGGGAGAAACATCTGACGGAAATACTTGCCCGGAAACTTTAACGCATACTTATCGCGTATCAGATACCTGCTCGAACTATATTGATCTAGAGCACCTGATCGTTATTAACGATACCGTTGCTCCGGTCATGGACCCAGCACCTTCTGATACAACAGTTTCTTGTTATGCCGACATTCCTCCTATGGATAGCCTGAGTTGGTCTGACAACTGTCTTGGCAGTGGTTATGCTCAAGGTACTGAAACTTCAAGCGGCACAACTTGTCCAGAAATCCTTACCAGAACCTGGACCGTGACAGATACTTGTGGTAATTCAGTGGTTCGCACTCAAACGGTGACCATTGATGATACCACTGCACCAGTAATAGACCCTGCACCGTCTGACGTTTTTGTACAGTGCTATGGAAATGTAACTCCCATGACTTCATTGGATTGGACGGATAACTGTGCAGGAAGCGGTGTGCTTGACGGTACAGAAGTTTCCGACGGTTTATCGTGTCCAGAAACATTTACTAGAACGTGGACTTATACAGATGGTTGCGACAATACGAGCACTGAAACTCAGGTAGTCATAGTCAATGATACCACCGCTCCAACTGCAGATCCACTTCCGGATATACAGGTAAATGTGCTTTCAGAGCCCGACACCAATGTTATTACCAATGCCGCTGACAATTGCGGAACGCCCGTTTTAAAATGGGAGGGTGATGATTCTGATGGTGGTTATTGTCCTGAAATCGTGGAGAGAACATATAGTCTTACTGACGATTGTGGTAATGTGACCTTCTTAAAGAGAACAATTACAGTAGGGGACGTTATTCCTGATGCCAGTTTTGAAGCCGATCCAACGATCTTGAATAGTTTTACCGGACCAACGGTTGATTTTGAAAACAACACTGAAAATGCGGCAAGTTATGCCTGGAAGTTTGGTGATGAATCTCCTGTTAATACCGAAGTAAATCCATCGCACGAATTCGATATTTCAATATCTACTAAATATGATGTGTGGTTGGTTGCTACATCAGAATATGGTTGCCCGGACAGCACGATGAAAACAATCATCGTATTTAAGGAAAACTTATATTACGTACCAAACGCATTTACACCCGATGGCGATGAATTCAATCAAACGTTTAAACCTGTAATCACCGCTGGAGTTGACAAAAGTGATTACAAGCTGTTAATTTTTAATCGTTGGGGAGAAACACTCTTCGAATCAAACAACCCTGATATTGGTTGGGACGGGACTTATGGTGGCAAACTCGTAAAAGAAGGCACCTACGTTTATAAAATCGAATTCGGTCTTAAAGATAACGACGAAAGAAAAGTGATAACCGGACATGTAACACTTCTCAAATAATAAATAACGATATAGTTATATACCGAAAGCCGTTTCAAAAAATGAAACGGCTTTTATAGTTTTTATGTAGGCGTGCTCTCCCCCTTTCAATATTTCTTTTGAAATGCTGGTATTTCTTACCTTTGCAGTAAAAGAATCATGGAAAATCGCGTATTAATTGTTGGTGGAGGGCTGTCCGGAATTTGTTTAGCCCATCAGCTCGATGATCAGAACATCGATTTTCTAATAATTGATACTGGACAAAACGAAAGTTCAGCAGTAGCAGCTGGTATGATCAATCCGATGGTTTTTCGAAAAATGAAGAAAACATGGCGCGGTGATGAACTCATTCCTTACCTCAAGAATTTTTATCCCACAGTTGAAAAAAAAGTTGATCAACGCTTCTTTTTTTCCCGCAAACTACGTCGCGTTTTTTCTACTAACGACGAAAAAAATTATTGGAAAGATCGAAACGAAGATCCTGATTTTGAACAATATATTTTAGATGAAAACCAACCTGCAGACACACCAGAATACGTTAAAAATACAATTGGAAATGGTTTTGTCCAATCCCCTGGCTATATCGATGCTCCGTTGTTTATGGAATCCAATCACCGCTATTTTAAAAATCAAGGACACCTGAGCTATGAAAACTTTGATTTTTTCCATTTTAATCCTGAAAAAAAAACCTACAAAGGACAATGCTTTTCTCATGTCATTTTTGCGGAAGGATTTCGCGGCAAATTCAATCCGTTTTTTGGCTACTTACCCCTTCAACAAACAAAAGGGGAGGTGCTCTCTATTACATCTCAACAGCTAAAAACAACTGAGATTTTAAATCGTAAATGCTTCGTTCTTCCGCTTGAGCAGGGAGGGTTCAAACTCGGTGCGACCTTCGCCTGGGAAACCACAGATACATCACCAACTGTTGATGCTCGAGATGAACTTCTGAATAAATACCATCAATTAGCGGATGCTCCTATCACTGTAACGGGGCAAGAAGCCGGCATCCGACCGACGGTAACGGATCGTCGACCTCTCATTGGTGAACACCCCCTCCATCGCCATCTTTTTATTTTCAATGGAATGGGTACGAAAGGTTATATGATTGCACCTTATTTTTCTGACCAATTAATCCAACACCTATTCAATTCAAAAGCACTGGATGATGAGGTAAATATTAAAAGGTTTTATAAAAAACATTTCCCAATGGATTGACCAGCTTTAAAATTCAATCGCACTGAATTAGTAAAGAAATGATACTTTTCATTCATTTATGCACAAATTTCAGTTAGGGTTGTTACTTTTGTAATTAAGAATCATTAAAAATAAGAACTAAAAAACAATAATATTATGTATCCTCCAGAGATGATAGCACCAATGAAAGAAGAGTTAACCATTGCAGGTTTCGAACAGCTCACCACGGCTGACGAGGTCGATGCTAAAATAAAGGACGGTAACGGCAGTTTACTCGTCGTAGTAAACAGCGTGTGTGGCTGTGCGGCAGGTAACGCCCGACCAGGTGTAAAGCAATCGCTTGAAGGTGATGCAAAGCCCGATCATCTAGCAACCGTATTTGCAGGTGTTGACAGCGAAGCTACTAATCAAGCAAGGAAGTATTTCCTTCCTTATCCTCCTTCATCTCCTTCGATTGCACTCTTTAAAGACGGCAAACTCGTTCATTTTTTAGAACGGCATCATATCGAAGGTGGTACGGCTGACATGATTGCCGAAAACCTTAAAGAAGCTTATAAAGAGTACTGCTAAAGCATATTTTAGACAACTGCTCTGCCATATATGGTATGTGCAGTTGTCTTTATAATTGGCCTAATGTATATTTCTTTCCCGGCAACATCATTACAAGCCCCTTCATTTCTAACCCTAACAACAATGCGTTTAAAACCGCAACGGGCAATTTGAGTTTAACAGAAAGGACATCAAGAGTAACCTTTTCAAATTCTTTCAGCGTTTTCACGATCTTCTTTTCGTCACCATTTAACCCTTCAAACATATCTGTTTGTACCAGTTGTTCTTTCATTTCTTCTTCCCACCCCAGCATTTTCATCACATCTTTTCCGCAAGTGACCAGGTGGGCTTTGTCATCCGCAATTAAACGATTACAACCCATAGAGTATACGTTTCCGATGTTACCTGGATACGCAAAAACATCTCGAACATAGTCGTTTGCAAGGTAAGCTGTTATGAGTGACCCTCCTTTTTTACCACTTTCCACCACAACCGTTGCGTCAGTCATTCCTGCTACTATACGATTGCGTTGAGGAAAGTTTTCCCGATCGGGACGCGTACCGTGCGGAAATTCTGTAACGAGTCCACAACCCTTTTGCTGAAGCATTTCTTGAGCTATTTTTCGATGTCTTGAAGGGTAAATCCGATCTAAGCCATGTCCAAGTACTCCGACTGTTGATAAGTTATGGTTTAAACTCGTGCGGTGAGATTCTCCATCAATACCATATGCTAAACCTGATACCACCTGAACGTTAAATGGAGCAACTGAGGCCGTTAGCTCATGTACCAATTTTTTACCGTAAGTCGTCATGTTTCGTGTTCCGACCACAGCAATGGACCGTCGGGCATTCATCTCAACATCACCTCTGGAATACAATACAACAGGTGCATCAGGACATTGTTTTAACCGATAGGGGTATTGTTGATCAGCGAAAAACACTGTTGAAATAGCATTTCTTTCGTTAAAATTGAGCACAGCTTCTGCATCTTTGAGTGCTTTTGTTCGATTCAAACTTCTGAAACGCTCCTTAGAAAATCCAGGAACAGCTGTTCTCAAATTTGTTTCGGCATCAAAAATAGCAGTCGCACTGCCCAAATAAGCAACGAGCAAACGTGCAGACTTTGGACCCACTCCTTCTAGCAGAGACAGGGCGACTTGGTGGTGTTGTTCTGTTGTTTTCAAAATATTTAGGTTATATTAGGCCTTTCTAAGATAAAGAAAATTTTAAATACATGAAACCTTTTTGTCTGCTTTTTTTCCTGGTTCCTTTCATTGCTTATGAGCAAAAAATAAACGGAATTATTGTCGATGAAACAGAACAACCAGTAGCACAAGCAAGAATAGAAACCACGTCGGGCGTTCAACAGCGATCCGATTGGAACGGTTCGTTCTCTATCACTGTTCATTCTTTTCCAGATACCATATCGATTACCATGATCGGTTACCAGGAAAAGACGATCGTTATTAAAAAGCTACCAAAAGACACATTGCGTATTCAGCTACAACCGCTCTCTCAAGAACTGGATGCTGTTGTTGTTTCTGCTTCGCGCCGTGAACAAAAAATTCAGGACATTTCAGTGTCCCTGGAAATCATACAGCCTGAACTTATCGAAAATAAAGCTTTTAATAATGTGGAACAAGCCGTAGATCAAGCACCCGGAGCTTATGCAATGGATGGGCAAGTCAGTATTCGAGGGGGAAGCGGTTTTTCTTATGGTGCAGGAAGCCGGACCTTAGTGGTCTGGAACGATGTTCCGCTACTTTCAGCTGATGCAGGTGACGCCAAATGGCAATCGATTCCGATCGAAAATTTATCTCAAATTGAGGTCCTCAAAGGAGCCTCTTCGGTGTTATATGGTAGCGGTGCTCTCAACGGGATCATTTCGCTCCGCAACAAAATGCCTACTGAAGAAGGTGAAACAAAGTTGAGTTATCAGACGGCTATTTATGATCAACCACGCAGAATAGGATTGCAATGGTCTAACCAAACACTATTAGCCAATCAATTCACCGCTTATCACGGTAAAATGCACGACCAATTTGGTTATACCATTTCGGTCTATGACTATCGATCAGATGGATACCGTGCGGGAGAAGAGCAAGAACGATTTCGATTTAACGGTAGTTTTATTTTTAAACCGAAACGGCTCAATCGCCTGAAGGCGGGGTTGAATTATTCGGCGAATATTGAACGAAAAGGGTTGTTTATCATCTGGGAAAGTGACAGTTTAGGTTATTATCCTTCAGGAGGAACAGTAAACCCCTTGAGTGATTCTTCATCGCTTTCCGTGACGGATAATCTCAGGTTCACGGTTGATCCCTACATTAAATTTTACGACCGTTTCGATAACAAACATACGCTTCAGAATCGGTTGTATCAAACAGTAAATCGCTCAAAGGACGGACAAAGTGCCACAGCGACGATGTATTATTCGGACTACAAATTTGAACGTAATATGAAGCATGACTTTGTCATCACTGGAGGTATAACCAGTAGTTTCAACGTGGTAAAGTCTGAACTTTACGGTGATCATCAATCGCGCAATTACTCCCTCTATGCTCAACTCGAAAAAGATATAGGAAAGTTACATATGACTGGAGGTATACGCGGCGAGTACTTCCAACAAAATGACCGGGAGCCCGATTCGCGCACGTTTTTAACCAAAGATTCTGTCAACACTTTTCCAATGCGCCCTATTTTTCGACTTGGTGCCAATTATGAACTACTCGACCACACTTTTTTACGCGCATCATTTGGTCAGGCTATTCGATATCCTTCGGTAGCAGAGCGCTATGCTTCCACTTCTGTTGGTGCATTAAATATTTTTCCGAACTCAGAGTTATTGCCCGAACGAGGGTGGTCTGCTGAACTTGGAGTAAAACAAGGGTTTTCTATTTCCAACTTCAAAGGGTTTATCGATGTCGCAGGGTTTATTAATGAATACGATCAAATGATGGAATTCACATTTGGGTATTTTAAACCCGATTCTGTTCCCATTAGTTTTAACCCTAATGACCCTGGTTATCCCGCCAATTGGTTTGGATTCCGTGCTGAAAATGCTGAACAAGCACGCATCACAGGAGTAGAAACTTCAATTAACGGGAAAGGCTCTATTGGGCCTGTGGAGGTGACGGCACTGATGGGTTATACCTACATGAATCCCGTACTCATCGACCCTGACTCCAGTTACATATACGGTTCCAATGGAAACGGAGGACTATCGGACACTAATTCCCGCCTTTTAAAATATCGTTTTCGTCATTTAGCAAAGGGAGATATTCAATTCAAATACAAAAAGGTCATGCTCGGATTTAGTGGTCGTTACAATTCTTTCATGGAAAACATTGATGCAACTTTTGAGTCAGGCATTAATGTTGTCGGTAACACGACGCAAATACTGCCCGGTTTGAAGTCTTATCGGGAGAGAAACAATAATGGCGCTCTCGTTTTTGATACGCGCATTGGGTACACTATCAATAAACATTTTTTAATTAATTTCGTCATAAATAATGTATTTAATCGCGAATACATGACGCGACCTGGAGATATACAGGCTCCGCGACAGTTTTTAATACGACTTCAAGCACAACTATAACGATGAAAAAATTGGCAATCATACCAGCGCGATACCATTCGAGTCGTTTTCCAGGAAAACCGCTCATAGATCTGGATGGAAAATCTATGATTCAACACGTCTATGACGGCGTTCAACGGTCGGGTTTATTTGATACAGTTGTAGTGGCCACTGATCACGATAAAATCAAAAGTCATGTTGAAGCTTTTGAAGGAAACGTGGTTATGACCCATTCCGAACACCGAAGTGGAACAGATCGCTGTGGCGAAGTAATTGAAACATATGATAACTATGAAATTGTCGTAAATATTCAAGGTGACGAACCTTTAGTTGATGCTCAACAACTCCAGCAATTATTGAAAAGCTTTGACGATGAACAGGTCGAAATTGCGACATTGGGGATTGCTACACACGATAAATCGGTTATGGAGAACCCCAACCGCGTCAAAATTGTATGTGATTTCGCTGGGAATGCGCTCTATTTTTCGAGGAGTCCAATCCCCTATGAAAAAGAGGCTACTCAAAAGCCTTTTCTGAAGCACATCGGTTTATATGGGTTTAGAAAAACAACATTAAAAAAACTCGTCGTTCTTCCTCCAGGCGATCTTGAACAAACAGAGTCGCTAGAACAATTGCGTTGGCTTTTTCACGGATATTCTATCCGTGTTACAGAAACGAATATCGAAACACCCAACATCGATGTACCTGAAGATGTAGCTGTTGTCTTGAATGAACTCAGAAAAAAGAAAGAATAAGTAACCATCGCTCCTTTTTTATCGTAAGTTGAATAAGAATTTTCATATTTTTGTTACTATGGATTTTTTCGATGAAACATTAAGCTCACTTTTGCTGCAAAACGATTGCGTTGTTATCCCTGCCTTTGGAGGATTCGTGGCGAGCACCGTTTCTGCAAAAATTGAACCCGCCAATGGTGTTATTACTCCTCCCCGAAAAGCACTGCGCTTTAACAGGAGCCTAACTGATAATGACGGGCTTCTTGTAAATGCTATTGCAAGCAAAAAAAACATCTCTTATGAAGAAGCTTATCTGCGCGTCAAAACAGATACACAAAAAATCCAGCGTCAATTGAACATTGGTGAACGTGTCCTTTTTCAAAATGTTGGCTATTTATATAAAAACAATAATGGTAAGGTTGCTTTTGAACAAGATCGTTTCTTCAACTTGCTTTTATCTTCTTACGGAATGGCAAACATACAGTTCATTCCCGCAGAAGAACAGATTCAACCAGCTCCCGACAATAAGTACTCTCCCCGTGAAAAAATACTGAAGCCAGCGCCAACCAGAGTGGAGCGAATAAAGACTACAAGTGCCCACACAAACGCTGACGTTATGGAACATCCTGCTACTAAAAAAGAGCGCAACACACTTAAAAAAGTGGTACGTATCGCTGCTGTTGCCGCCATTATTCCTGTTGCTTTTTACAGTTTTTGGATTCAAATGAAAACGGATGTATTGCAGTCTGGTGTTATTTATGCATCGGACTTCAACCCCTTTCAGGACAATGCATCTGCCCAGTATGAGCGAAACACCAATAATATTAAGATCGAAAAGGATTCAGTGAAAACGGAAGGCACATTGCACGCAATTACTTCTCACTTACAACCAAACAGTGGTGATGTTTTCTCATACCCAATTGATAAAGACCGGTTCATCCCAGTACGTTTTAACCCTAAAAATAGGGTTGCTGAAAAAAGTACTACTCACACCCCGGGTGGAGCTTATCACGCCATTGTAGGGTCCTTTGAACAGCAATCAAATGCCAATGAGATGATACAACGATTAAAAGCTGCTGGTTATGATGGTGAAATTATCGACGTTCACAACGGGCTGCATCGCGTTTCTGCAGCTCAAAAGAAAACAAGAGAGGCAGCCATAGCAACATTGAATCAACTCAAGAACGAGGGATGGTCTTCCTGGATTCTTAAGCATGAAACAACATCAAAATAATTAAGCATGAAACATTACTTTCTTTCCGTCATTGGCCTGTTCTTTTTCTCTTTGAGTTATGCTCAAACAACAAATGCAGAGCATTCTGACTACGTTTTCACTGAAATTGCTCGTCACGATGCAACACCTGTCTTATCACAAGGTTATACGGGTACTTGCTGGAGCTTTTCAGCCCTCTCTTTTTTCGAATCTGAAATGATTCGAAAAGGCAACGAGAACCCTCCCGTTCTTTCCCAAATGTATGTTGTTCGAAAAGCTTACGAAGGAAAAGCGGAAAAGTATATCCGTATGGATGGTAAAATTAATTTTGCTCAGGGAGGCGCTTTTCATGACATACCCTGGGTATTTCGAAACTATGGTATCGTACCCAATAAAGTTTACAACGGATTAAATTACGGGCTTGATAGACACAATCATAAAGAATTATATCGCGGTTTAAATGGATACATGGAAGGCGTTTTAAAACACGTCAACAATAAAGGAAACAAACCGTTGTCTCCATCCTGGAAAGCTGGTTTTTCGGGTGTTTTAGATGCTTATCTTGGGGAAGATCCAACCTCCTTTACCTACAGGGGTAAGCAATTTACGCCAAAAAGCTTTGCTAAAGAGACAGCATTGAATATGGATGATTACGTATCACTCACTGCTTTCAATCATTTTAAACCCTATCAGCAATGCATGTTAGCCATACAGGATAATTGGTCATGGGGAACGAGTTACAACGTTTCGCTCAAAGAGCTTCAAAAGGCTGCTGAACACGCCTTGAAAAACGGTTATACTGTAGCTTGGGGCGCCGATGTATCCGAAAAAGGATTTAATTTCAGAAAAGGTTTAGCCATCGTTCCAAAAGATGAAAGTACTATTAATGTTAGCGGAAACGACAACCAAAACTTTTCTGACGCTGGAGCTGATAAATCTTCCAATGCTTTTTATACACCAGTTGAAGAACAACTAATTACTCCAGAATTGCGACAAGAACAGTATAACAATAAAACGACAACAGATGACCACGGTATGCACATTACGGGATTGTACAAGGAAAAAAACGGCACAAAATATTTTCTCGTCAAAAATTCTTGGGGTACCAACAATCATCCCGAGGGCTACTTGTACGTCTCCGAAAACTATTTTAAATTAAAAACAATTAATATCTACATACATAAAGACGCCTTGCCTGAGCCCTTAAAAAAGAAATTAAGTCTTTAATTCAATCACCTTATGCGTATTTTTTTTAGCATCGTTGCTTTCGCCATTTTGGTTTTAACTTATTTCTATGACCAATCTATCGTGTCTTGGGGCGTTGATAACAACTTCTCCTGGACTTTTTCAAAAATTCTTCCATGGTTAATTGTTTTGTTGATGAGTCTTTTAATCATGACGAGTCTGGTGCGAAGCTTCCAAAAACCCTCGTTAAAATTATTCTTAGCTTTCATTTTCCCCTTGTCTTTTTTAGGGATCATGTTTGCTATAAACCCCATCTATTCAGCTGATTTTGTAAAAAAAGGAACTGCTCGTGAATTAGATAACCACCGACTCCTTGAGATTGTGGAAGCCTTTAAACCTAACTTTAATGGTATTGTAGCAATTGTTGACTCAAACTGTCCGTTTTGTCGCAAGGCTACGAGAGAGCAACTCAACATTATGGCTGAGCGCGACGTAAATATAGATATCGCACTCACATTGAATACTGCAGATCGAACCATTATTGATAATTATATCGAAGGCACCAACTCTTCACAACTCAACTACCTTGTACATAAACCTTCTGAAGCATTAATTCAATTGACTGGTGGCGTTTTTCCAACCTTTGTTTACATCAAATCAGGACAAATCCGTCATCTATGGAAAAATAGTGAGTTGGGTTATCCCGCGCTAGACTGGATTGAAGGTGGGCTGCATAACTAAACACTTACCGCTAGCAGCAAATCCCACCATCGATTTATTGAACACTAGAATAAGAATCAGTTTTTTTAAAAAAGCTTTCCAAAAGATACGTTTTCCTGGTTAGTAAACCCTTATTGTTAAATTGTTGAATAACAGTTGTATACATCTTTTTTGAAAAAGTTTTTAACAAGTTTTGTTTTTCTTTTCTCAAATAATGTTAATTTCGGCCTGTATTAAATAATCACTAAAAAGTTTTATTATGAAAACGAAAATGTTTTTTGCAGCAGCAGCTGTAGCGATGATCTCTCTTGCGTCTTGTAAGAAAGACTACGAATGTGAATGTACATATGAGCAAGGTGGAGCTACTGGTTCAGCTACTTACACGTATAACGATGTAAAGAAAGATGATGCCGAAGCTTCTTGCGATAATGCAGGTCAGTCAGGATGGGATTGTACGCTTTCAGAAAAATAATTAAGTCCTAACTTAGTTATAAAAGGTACTACATAACGTAGTGCCTTTTTTTGTTTCTAACCATTGAACAACATTATGCAATACAAGCCGCTTTACGTTTTCTTTATATTGATAATTACATTGTCCTGTCAGGAACAACGCAAGGAACAACGCAAGGAACAACATTCGCATTCAAACTCTACAGTTTCAAAAGGAACCAAATTCCCTCATGAATTGTTAGATCCCGTCGACACTTCTGCTATTGTGTTCTACAATGTTGAAAATTTATTTGATACCATAGATGCACCAAATCGAGACGACGCAGCATTTTTACCTTCCAGCGAAAAACAGTGGAACAGCAAACGCTATGTGAAGAAATTGGAGAACCTCACTCAAGTACTTACTGCAGCATCCCCCAAAAACCCCATGCTCATTGGTCTTGCAGAAATAGAAAACCGATTTGTAGTTCACGAACTGTTGCAAACTGGAAGATTAAAAAACACAACATATCGCGTGGCCCACTTCGAATCTCCGGATCATCGTGGCATTGATGTAGCGCTGGCTTTTGACCACAAACGCTTCCACGTCGTTCATAAAGAAGCGATCAAGGTGCGTATAGCGAAAGAACCCGATTTCAAAACTCGTGACATTCTATATACAAAAGGTATCACAAAAGACAGCAGTATTCTGCATGTTTTTGTTAATCACTGGTCGTCTCGTCGTGGTGGACAAGCTCAAAGTGAATATAAAAGGATTCGTGCAGCAAGAATTGTGCGGCAAAAGGTCGATAGTATTCAAGCAAATGACGCGGCTGCATCTATAATCATCATGGGAGACTTCAATGATTACCCCACCAACCGTTCGGTAAGTAAAGTGCTTCAAGCCGGATCTCCTGAAAGTAAAGCTCTTCTCATAAACCTACTTTGGGAACAACACGCAACAAATCGAGGAACACATAATTACCGCGGTAATTGGGGCGCCCTCGATCAAATGATTGTCTCACGACCATTAATTCAAAAAAACGGATTGTATTTATTAGATCAAAGTGCTTATATCGTGGATGACGATCGTTTTTTATACACCAAAGACGATGGTTCGCAAACGCCTAATCGCACGTATGGAGGGTCGAATTATTTCGGAGGCTATTCAGATCATTTGGCGATTTATACTTTACTCTGCACATCAAGTGACTAAAAACATGGTGCTGAAAACAATAATCCAACCATCAATCCAGCCTGAAAAATACATTTCCGCTCTTTTGTCATCTGAGTATGCAATCAATGCAATCATACCTAAATATGCGCTATAAAATAGTGGGTTAAGCAAAAACAAATGGTTCAACCCAATCAATGTTCCTGCACTGAATAGAAGCAGAAGTGCACTCGTGTATTTGCTACGTTGTTTACCTAATAATTGAGGAATCGTTTTCTGTTGTTCATGATCATATGTCAAATCTCGTATATCAAAAGGAATGGTCGTTGCTAAAATATATAAAAAGACAACACAAGACATAATCAAGACATCTTCATTCCAGACACCCTCCCGATAAACGGGCCAAACAACACTCACCAAGGTCCAAACAAAAGCAATAAGGTAGATTTTTAAATAAGGTAGTTCCCTTAAAGCATTAAATCGCCATCCGCTGTAAGCATAAAAGAATCCCACTAATGTCAGCGCAATAATGAGGTAAACATCGTTGGACAGTCCCAACAAAAGATAGGTAACCACTCCTCCGGCAGCGCCTAGCACGCATAGAATAGTAATTGCTCCTCTGTGAAGAACAAGCCATTTGTGACGGTCAGAGGCCTGCTTTTCCACATCTTCAAAGCGCATTAAACGCTGAAGATTATATAGAAAAAGAGTCGCGAGTGTCACGCACCAGCCATAAAAGAGAGCATCAGAAAATGAGAAATACGAACTCACAGAGTAAGTCAACGTTCCTGCTGCCAGACTAACCAAAATATTACTATATATAATAAATCGTATCAAATGCATCTAAAAGAATGACAAAGAAAGGGAATTATTGTTGCGATCGATCAAACATCTGAAATTGATTAGAGTTCTAAGTCCCTTCCTCTGACCCCTTTGGCTCAAAAGAGACCGTATTATATATGACAATTTATAGGTTTGATCCGTATACCTATCATCAATTGTCGCTTAGGTTTGTTAGAGTGTCAGCATTTCAATGATGCTATTTATATTTTATAAATAATTTTTGAAGCATCGTAGAAAGCGTATATTTGTAGTCTCAATTAAAAGTAACAGTCATGGGTGCATTTTCTAAGCGGCATATCGGTTCTTCGGCGGCAGAAGAGCAAGAAATGTTGAATACAATTGGAATCGATTCAGTAGATGAATTAATGAAGCTAACGATTCCTGAAAGAATCCGGTTGAAATCTGACCTTAACATCAGTTCTGCATTAACTGAGAAACAATTTCTGGACCATATTGGAGGGTTGGCAATTCAAAACAAAGTTTTTAAGTCATACATTGGATTAGGATACAGCGAAACTAATGTTCCTCCGGTTATTCAGCGTAATGTTTTGGAAAACCCTGGGTGGTATACTGCATATACCCCGTATCAAGCGGAAATTTCACAGGGAAGGCTTGAAGCCCTGCTCAATTTTCAAACAATGATCATGGATCTTACAGGGCTGGAAATAGCCAATGCATCTTTATTAGATGAGGCCACTGCGGCCGCTGAAGCCATGATTATGTTTTTTAATGCACGCAAACGTGCCGATGTAAAAGCGGGAAAAAACAAGTTTTTTGTATCTAAATATTGTTATCCTCAAACTATAGATGTAATTCAAGGTAGGGCTCATCATTTAGGAATTGAATTGATTTTCGGCGATCCGACAGATTTTGATTTAAACGATGATCAAATTTTTGGTGCGCTCGTACAGTATCCCGATGCGCTTGGTCGTGTTAAAGACCTCCGTGGGTTTATCACTAATTTATCTGAAAACAACGTAAAGGTAGCGGTTGCAGCAGATATAATGTCCCTCGTTCTATTGGAAGCTCCTGGTAAAATGGGAGCAGATGTTGTATGTGGTTCAACACAACGATTCGGAGTTCCAATGGGATATGGCGGACCACATGCTGCTTATTTTGCCACGAAGGAATCTTTTAAACGACATGTTCCCGGTCGAATCATAGGTGTTTCCAAAGATAAAGACGGTAATGTTGCTTATCGTATGGCCCTTCAAACACGCGAACAACACATCAAACGCGATAAAGCTACTTCAAATATTTGTACCGCTCAGGCGCTGTTAGCCGTTATGGCAGGAATGTATGCCGTTTATCATGGTCCGGAAGGATTGAAAGAAATAGCTCAGACCATTCATAACCAAACAGCTACCATACATAAGGCGATAGAAAAGATCGGATATCAAATTTTACACGATGACTATTTCGATACCATCTGGGTTCAAACACCAGAAGGCATATCGTGTGATGAACTGAAGAAAGTCTGTGAAGAGCATCACATTAACCTGAGTTATGTGGATAATCAAACATTCACAATCAGTGTTGGTGAGCGCACCAATGAAGAAGAAGTAAAAGGTCTCGTCGGTGTATTGGAACTAGCTGCTCATCAGAGATCACAGGAAGTGGCATTTGTTACTTCAGAAGTCAATAGAGAGCTCGCCCGCAAAACGAAAATTCTCACACACGATGTGTTTAACAAGTATCATTCAGAGACTAAAATGATGCGGTACCTTAAAAAGCTAGAGAATAAGGATTTATCACTTGTTCACTCGATGATTCCACTTGGCTCTTGCACAATGAAGTTGAATGCTTCTGCGCAATTAATGCCGATTACATGGCCCGAGTTTGCTAATATCCACCCCTACGCACCAGTAAGTCAGGCTAGAGGTTATCATAATATGTTTAGAGAACTCGAAAATGATTTGTGTGAGATTACAGGATTCCATTCTGTTTCACTGCAGCCCAACTCAGGAGCTCAAGGTGAATATGCCGGATTGATGGTAATTAAGGCTTATCACGAAGCCAACGATAATCCGGAACGCAATATTTGTATTATTCCATCTTCGGCTCATGGTACCAACCCTGCGTCTGCTGTAATGGCTGGCTTTAAAGTTGTTGTTACCAAGTGTGATGATAAAGGAAATATTGACATCCAGGATTTAAAGGAAAAAGTTGAAAAACACAAGGAAAACCTCGGTGCTTTGATGGTCACTTACCCTTCTACACATGGTGTGTTTGAAGCTGATATTATGGAGATTACACAACTTATTCATGATAACGGAGGTCAAGTTTATATGGACGGAGCAAACATGAATGCTCAAGTTGGGTTAACCAATCCTGGAAATATTGGAGCCGATGTTTGTCACCTCAATTTACACAAGACATTTGCTATCCCTCACGGAGGAGGAGGGCCTGGAATGGGCCCTATCGGTGTCGCTGAACACCTTTCCCCCTTCTTGCCTGGAAGTGTGAGTATCGAAGGTGTTGGAGGTAAGAATGCTATTCATGGTATATCTGGAGCGCCTTATGGAAGTGCTTTGATCTTATTGATTAGTTACGCTTATATCAAAATGCTAGGCTCAAAAGGATTGAGATCTTCTACGGAAATGGCAATTGTTAATGCCAATTATATCCGGGCACGCCTCAAAGACCACTACGGAATACTATACGCGGGCGAGAACAATACCGTCGCTCACGAAATGATTCTCGATTGCCGATCGTTCAAAAAATCGGCAAGCATTGAGGTCGGTGATATTGCTAAGCGACTAATTGACTACGGCTTTCACTCGCCAACCGTTTCCTTCCCAGTAGCAGGAACGCTCATGATTGAGCCGACAGAGTCAGAAGATAAAGAAGAACTCGACCGTTTTTGCGACGCCATGATTAGTATTCGGGAAGAAATTAAAGAAATTGAAACCGGTTTTGCCGACAAGCAAAACAACATATTGAAGAATGCCCCTCACACGGCGGATTGCATCATCAACAAAGATTGGGAGTACGAATACTCTCCTCAGGAAGCTGCTTACCCTTTACCCTATTTAAAAGAGCAAAAGTTCTGGGTATCTGTTCGGCGCGTAGATGACGCTTATGGTGACCGCAACTTGATGTGTTCATGCCCCGCAGTTTCATCCTATGCTGAAGAGCAAGATGAAGAGGCAATAGCTTAAGAATTCTTGAACTTTTTAATTTTTTAATTTTATGATATGAAGGGGGTGAATGCCTCTCCTTCATATCTTTTTTTGTTGTTGGATTTTTTCTATTCGCAATTTGGCCCGAAAAACTTCCTGTTATGAATTGCTTTTTTTAACTATGGTGCTGCTCGCCTGAGCGGTCGGTAGAACAACTAAATCTGCGATATTGACATGATAAGGACGCGTTACCACAAAATGAATAATATCCGCAATGTCTTCTGGCTTTAAAGGGTCAAACCCTTTATAAACATCTTTTGCGCGATCATCATCACCTTTAAAGCGAACGTTGCTAAACGCTGTTTCTACCAGACCAGGGTTCACAGCCCCTACTCTTATGCCGTGATCGTTCAAGTCCATACGCATACCTTGGTTGATAGCATCTACAGCATGTTTGCTGGCGCAATAAACATTCCCTTTCGGGTAAACTTCTTTTCCAGCAGTTGATCCAATATTAATGATGTGACCTGACTGTTGTTCAATCATCTTAGGAATAATCGCTCTTGATACGTAAAGCAAGCCTTTTACATTGATATCCATCATAGCATCCCAATCGTCGGTGTTTCCCTCCTGAATGGTGTCCAACCCATGAGCATTTCCAGCATTGTTGATCAATATATCAATGGATGAAAAGTCTTCGGGCAAAGATGCTATTGCTTTATCCACTATCTCTCTGTCCCTGACATCAAACTGGAGTGTATGTAGTTCTGTTTTGTCCCTCAGTTCTTTAGCTAATGCTACCAAGCGATCTTTACGTCGGCCACAAAGAACCAAACGAATTTCATCATCAGCCAATCTTCTGGCAGTAGCTCTTCCTATTCCGCTTGTTGCTCCGGTAATAAATGCTGTTTTGTTCATACTTAATGATTGTGGCATTTAAAACAAATCTGTTGACAGGTATCGGTCTCCACGATCGCAAGCAATGAAAACGATAACGCCTTCCTCGATTTCTTCTGCGAGACCACAAGCCAACGCATACGCTCCTCCCGCACTAACACCTGCCATAATACCTTCTTTTTGTGCCAAATCTCGTGCTCCTTGGTAGGCAGCATCTTGCCCAATATTTCTCTTTTCATCTACTTTTTCAGGATTAAAGATTGCAGGCAACAATTCGGGGCTCCACCGTCTGATTCCAGCTATTTTGGCTCCCTCTGCAGGCTGGGCACCAATAATAGTGATGTTTTGGTTTTTTTCTTTTAAGAATGTTGACACGCCCGTAATCGTACCTGTAGTTCCCATAGCAGAAACAAAATGGGTGATCTTTCCGTCTGTGTCTTTCCAAATTTCTGGTCCTGTAGTTTTATAATGTGCTTTCCAGTTATCATCATTATCAAACTGATTAAGTAAATAATAACCGTGCTTTTCAGCTAGCTCCATGGCATGCGTTCGAGAAAACTCTATTGTCTTTTCACCTGGAGTTTCAATCAATTCCGCTCCGTAGGCGCGCATTGATTTTTTACGTTCTTCTGTGGCACTGTCCGGCATCACTAATACCATTTTAACACCCATTAGTTGTGCACACATAGCAAGAGCGATTCCCGTATTTCCGCTGGTTGCCTCAATAACTGTATCACCTTTTTTTATATCCCCTCTGTCGAGGGCTGCAGCGATCATATTATAGGCAGGACGGTCTTTAACACTTCCCGCGGGATTATGGCCTTCTAATTTTGCGTAAATTTTAACGCCCTTTTTGGAATTACTGTTCTCCATTTCGATCAATGGGGTATTTCCGATAGTTTCAGTTAATTTCATCTCTATTAGTGTTCTTTGTGTGAAGGGTTATGATAAACTTTTGTGTCGATTTCTACGCTTCTTGTAATAAACGTATTACCTCCGATAATGGCATTTCGCCCAATCACCGTGTCTCCTCCAAGTATAGTGGCTCCAGCATAAATAACAACACCATCCTCAATGGTCGGGTGTCTCTTTTCGTCGGCATCTTCCTTTCGAACGCTCAACCCTCCAAGCGTGACGCCCTGATAAATTTTAACCCGTTCTCCAATGACTGCCGTGGCACCGATAACAATTCCCGTTCCGTGGTCGATAAAAAAGTACTTTCCAATTTTTGCTCCAGGGTGTATATCAATCCCCGTATTGCTGTGCGCGCATTCGGTAATCATTCTGGGAATAATTGGCACCTCACGCTGAAATAGAAAGTGTGCAAAACGATAAGCCGCAATTGCCTGTATTCCCGGATAGGATCGCACCACCTCTTCGACGCTCTGAGCAGCCGGATCTCCTTCACAAATGGCCTGTACATCCGTATCTAATTTGCGCTTGATTTCTGGTAATTCGTCAAAGAACGAACGTACAATGCCGTTTACATCATGTTCAAAAACATTGAGGCTACACGAAAGAATTTCAATGAGCTCCGCTTCGAGGCTATCCATGAACGATTCAAAGTTGTCAGGCCCATCGAACGTCAAATCATTCGATACGGGGAAACAAACACCCAAGAGTTTTTTCGTCCAGCCACCCACTTTTCGCATCGAAACGCAGCGGCTCGTGTTCAAATAATTGTCATAAAGGAAGTCGCGATATGCGTGTTTCATTTTGTATCAAAATTTATACTGTAACTCACTTGAATTGAGGGGTCCAACGATGCCTTAGCAGAACAATATTTGTTAATAGCCAAATCGGCTGCACGTTCAGCTTTTTTTCTATCGACATCTCCTTTCACATAAAATGCAACATCAATATGAGAAAAAGGTTTCGCCGTTCCCTTTTTTTCTCGCGATCCCTTGACTTTCATTGACAAATCTTCTAACGGCTGGCGTTGTTTTTTTAAGATGTTTACAATTTCGAAAGCACTACACGTAGCAACTGCTGCCAGTACCATTTCCATAGGTCGGATTCCACCATCGACACCACCAATTGCTGGTGCACCATCGACAAAAGCCGTTGCGTTGCTCGCGTTCTTTACTTCAAATAATACATCTTGATTTGCTCTGTTTATTGTTATTTCCATGTCATTTTTTTCATTCTCCAAACCAACTGAAATAGGTTCGCAACAAATAAAATCCGTCCTCGTTTTCCTCCAGTGGATAATTTTCCAAATACAATCCGTGACCACGTCCATTTTCAACATCAAACTTGTATTGATGCATAGGGCAGACTACTCGATCTTCATCTATCCAACAACCGTTCAGTTTTGATCCTTGATGTGGGCATTTGTTTTTGAAGGCATAAACCGCATCTCCATCACGCACAAATATCACCTCATCAAAAAGGAACTTTTCGACTCTGTGCTTATCATCTCCAAACTTAGCAAGAAAAGCTTGTTTTGAATCAGCAATACGGTATTTTCGCGTTTTGTCTGAAAACATTTGAGTGGATAAGATAATCAAACATTAACTTCTTCGCACTCCTTTTTCAGAAAAAATAGTTCGGTTTTAAAAAAACACACACTTTTTTCAGGGTCTTCGGCTACTAAAACACAATAAAAAGAGAATTAGAGCTTCTTTTTTCTTGGTTTTTTAAATGACTTCTCATTTAAGTATACTTAGCGTTTCCAATATTAAAGGAGGTGTTAAACGACTACAGTCGAATATTAGTCGACAACAAATGACAAATAACCGATTATAGCTTTTTCCTTGTCCCACCTTTGCAGTGTCAATCGCTGAAAG
>CAJXMN010000011.1 GCA_913056215.1 uncultured Flavobacteriales bacterium
ATCCCCAAAAATGGCTTGAATATGTGCTTGAAAATATCGCAGACTACAAGGTAAATAAGCTACACGAACTCCTGCCTGATCATATCGAAGCTGTAAAAATCGAAAATTTCAAGAAGTTCTGGGAGGTGTAGTTGCTTGGGAGGATACATAACATATAAACACTAATATAGTCCCGTAAAGCGGGAGTTCATTCTCCTTTCTGCCGTGTGCTCCGAATCATCAGCGCTCTTATGCTAGGTCAATTGAATTGAATAGGCACAGCACTGTTCCCCAAGCTTTTATTAATAATGGATACTTCCAGCAACCTAAATAATAACTCAACGACAGACCTACTTCAATACATTCACATGTCCCGTGTGCACATGCCGCTCATCTGTCATATTTTCTTTAAACTCTATTTTCCAAACGTATGTTCCATCTTTTACGATTTGATTGCTTTCCGCACCATATGTTCCGTCCCACCCCTCACTGGCATCGTTGGACTCAAATACAATTTCACCCCATCGATTAAAGATCAACAAGTTGAAATCATTAGGATCATACCCTGATGTGAAAACAGGTTTAAAGATCTCGTTAAAATCATCGTCATCAGGTGTAAATGTATTGGGGACGTAAAAAATGATGCGATCCAATATATCTACTGCCACCCAGGCTGTATCTGTGCATCCTTCAACAGTTGACGCAACCAATTGGACTCGATATTCACCTGGTTCTGTCGGATATTCTATTGTTGGATTAATAGCTGTTGAATTTCCCACCTCATAGAAAGTCCAAAGATAACTATCCGCATACGATGACGTATTGGTGAAATCCACTTTACGATCTATAATATCCGGGCTATCTGGTGAGTAATAAAAACTAGCTATTGGGTTGTGATACACAGCAATATAATTAGCTTCCGCATGGACATCACTACACCCCATATCCGTTGTCACCTCCAGCTCTAACCCGTAAAAAATGGAGCTACTCGTTTCATTATCAAAACACTCCGTAAAGATGTTATTGGAACCTTGTTGTACGGTACCATCGCTCAACCTCCACTCATAATCTACAATAGAAGATGGTTCATTCACTGCAGCAGTTGAAGTCACTTCAGGGCAAATCGGAGCACAGCCTTTTAAATTCACCCCTGTGAAACCAGCTTCTGGTTTAGGATGTACCGTTACCTCTAGAGTTGTATCATTAACACATCCGTTATTTGAAGTAACAATCAGATTCGCATTAAAAACTCCGTCATTCGTATACATATGGATGGGATGCTGTTGAGTAGAGTTGGATCCATCACCAAAATCCCACTGCCAATCGACTAAACTATTATTGGTAGTTGCATTAGAGATCGATGTTTCATCAGTAAATTCTGTATCGAATTCTAAACAAACATCTGTAGGGGAAAAATCAACAAAAGGTAACGGCCATACGGTTGCTGATTGTGTCAAGGTGTCTTTACAACCATTATTCGTTGTAACGATTAACTGCGTGTTGTAAATATTCTCGCCGTTATATGTAATTACCGGATTTTGGTCTGTTGAGGTCGTTCCATCGCCAAAGCTCCATTCGTAACTATCAATCACGTTACCATTTATATTATTCACACTTGAGTTATTCAAAAACTCTGATTGCTCATTTAAACATACAGCATCTACTGAATAATCAGCAACAGGCATTGGTGAAACCTCAACTGTTTTAGTAATGGTATCAGTACACCCACCACTTGTAAAAACACCATAAGTCACATCGTAGATACCAGAAGCCGTATACTCATAATCAGGGGCATTTGAGTTCAAAACTGTTCCATCATCAAAAGACCAATAATAATCGGTTATGCTGCCCGCATTAGGCGTTAGTATCGATTCATCCTGAAAACTAATTGTTTCTCCCAAACAAACCTGATCTGAAACAGCTAAAAAGTCAGCATCTACATTTCCAATACTATCGATCACCTCTGTTTGCAATGTATAGGAACACTGAGGTCCTTGAACCGGGATAACTTCTACCTCATATAAACCACCTTGATTTACAGTGATATCTTGTGTGTTACTAGGGCCAACGATACCAGGACCTGTCCAAATATACTCATCGGCTCCAGGAGGACCTTGAAGGGTAACCTCTCTTTGCTGACAGGTTAATGTATCATTGCTCAGATTAGGCATAGCCATACATTCAGCATCAATATAAGCATATCCATAATGTCCTGATTGCGCACAGTCTACGGCTGTAAATTCTATGGTCGCATTTTGTCCTATATAATTAGTCAATGCAATACTCACAGTTTCCCAGGGTTTATATTTCACGCTACCCGATCCATCCAAGTATCCAGGAGCACTACCTGAAGCCGCCTGAAAATATTCGCCGCAGGGTATATTGACCCCATCAACGATCAAATTAATCCTTAAAAACGGTTGTTGGGCTGGTGAATGTCCAGGATCTTGCATAACAGCTGCAAAATGATATAGAAAAAGCTCAGTATTGGCTGTTACTGTAAAAGAATATGAAATTCTTGCCGCTTGGTATCCCGTTTGCTGGTTACCTAACCGAAGCGAATAATCTCCTCCACCTGGAAACACCCTTGGAAGATTATTATTACTTGGCCCATCCGTTCCTGCTCCAGGCCCCATGATAGTATGGTTCCCCGTATTACTATTCATTGGATCGGTGTCGAACCCTGGGTTTATATTGGCTTCTCCTCCGCTGGTTGCGAATCCTCCCAACCAACTGTTTAAGTTATTACTTTCAAAGTCTGCATTTAAACAAGTATTAGATTTTACCTGAATATCAGTTGTGTCGCCATACAACTCTTTAGAAATACGCTTTGGAACATGTACGACAGAATCCATAAAGTCATAGTTATGATCGTGTTCCTTAACAGATTTATAAGCTTCAATAGTATGCAGTACATCCCTCTTTAAAGCAGCGATTTTTTTATCTGTATAACAATCTTCACCCTTTGATTTAAAACAGGTTAAGGCAGCTTCCAAGATGAACATGTCAATTTCACATCTCACTTTTGAGAATTCTTTTCTTGACATCTCTTTTTGCACCCTCAGTTGTTCTAGATCAACATGTTCAACATACGCAGCCTCAAAACTGTTCAGGTATGAATAACTAATCTCCTGAGAAAATAAAGAGACAGAAACACCGATAAATGTGAAGAATAAAAATATCCTTTTGAGTAAGCTATTAGAATGTAATCCAATCATAGCAGCAGAATGGTAATTGTTTGATCGTCAAAACTATAACTATTTATTTGAAAAGACGACATGAGTGAAGATTTAAACAACATGGTCTATATTCGTCACTTATAAAACAATAATATACTTGCTCTGTTAGCAGTGTCAAAAAAATAAAGACTGCTGTAGTCAACGAGGTACAGGTCTGCGACTAGCAAGCGTAAAAAAGGTAATTCATAAAATCAAAGGCAAAATATCAGTAGGTTCAAACGACTCCCTCGTATCCGAAGGGCAGAACATCTTATCTGCATATGGACTGATCGTTAAAATTCAATCATTCCTCACCTACTATCGTAAATACTGGTCGAAATCCAACGTAGACAGAAGACCCATCATATTCAGAGCGGCTTTTTAACTGAATATCATTTCCAAAATCGTTGAAACTACCGCCTACTGCAACACCCGATTCACTGATCATTTCTGCAACATTTCCGTTCATATTGTGAAATCCATAACTATAAGCTTCATAGGATTCTGAAGGAGCTGTTAGATCAACACTCCTATTTTTAGCTCCATCAATACGAAGAGGCTTTACCACAACAATTTCTCCAGATGCATCACGTGTGATCTGATTTTGACGAATCACCTGACAGTTCGCACGAAAGTCTCCCTGAGGTTCTCTCAAATAAACATCATCCCACGCATAAGGATGTTGTGGATTATCTCCTGCTCCCGCTCTTATGAATTCTGCATGATTTGGTAGTCGTACTTCAATTTTCTTTCCCTCCCAGGATGCATTGATCTGTTTTTCGAGCCATTCACAATAAAGTTGAGCTCCTTCATACGTTACATTGACAACGGGATAACTCTGATAAGCCTCATGAGTAGAATAGTTTTTAGCATATTCCGCCATGGGATTTTTGAAATCTTCCAGCCAATTCTCGTTTCGAACACGAGCAGCTTTTTTCTCTGCTTCGGTTCCATTTTTATTTAGGGATTTTAAAAACTCATTGTATTGCGCATTGGTTACCTCTGTTTTTGACATGTAGAAAGACTGAACTGATCGTTCTTCATCTTGTAAAATTGTAGTTCCCGATGGTACGTAGGTGAACTGCTTCTTTACCAACTTCGGTAATTTCACTGCTGAGGTTAATAATGCTACTGCTGCAATCGTAAGTACTGCTTTCATTTTGTTTAGGTTTGTAAAATTGAGTATATAACCGTATTCGACCAATATGGTTACACATCAATTAGGTCTTTATCTCATTTTTTGCCTTCGACCACCTTGTTGATTCTTGGCTGAATGAACCAAATACCAATCAAATAGAATTAGCATGTCCATTTGAACTTGGTTGTGTTGAGGGGAAGGTCCAGGTCCGTATACGCGATAAAAACCTCCACTTACTACTTCGCTTTCCTCCTTTGAAATAAGAAATAGATAAGAAGAGACACCACGATAATCAAGAAAATAGGTGCGATTCCCAGTAAGTAAATCATTTCTTGTGGATATCCCCCATACAAAGTAGAAACCTCATTCGACAAGGTAATTATCAATAGCGTCAAAAGTATTAGCGGTAATATATAGAGAACAATATTAAACCACTTACCGATGCGCAACCCTGTATTTGTGTTATTAACCCATTGACGTAGTTTCTCTGGACCAACGACGTATGCCACGACAGCACATTCCAGCATCCCTACGATCACCAGCATATAACCCGTAATAAAGTGGTCCATGATATCTAGATAATACATGCCTGAGCCAAAGCATATAGGGATACCCAGTATAAATGTAATACCCGTTAAGGAGACAAATGTTCTAAATTCTTTTTCATGCTTTTTCTTAAGATCCATAAATGATCCTGTCACCAACTCAAACATTCCAAAAATGGAGTCAATGGCCAGCGTGATCACCGTTATGAATAATAATACTGCAAAACCAATTTCAAAAGCGGGTAGCATCGAAATAGCAGTTGGTAACACGGAAAAAACCAACATTGGACCACTTACAGCCGCCTCACCTAAACCTACTCCCTGTTCTTGGGCCATGAATCCGATCGTTGAGAATATGGCTAAGCCTGATAATATGGAGACCAGAATATTTCCTCCGAGGATCCACAAAGAAGTCTTTGGAACTTCTGCATTTTTGCCTCTTCTTCCACCTGAATACAAGAAATAGCCCATTGCCACAGCAGCACTAAAAAAGCTCTGACCTATTGCTGCCTGCCATAATTCCGGACTTAACAATTGACTCCAGTCCGGTAGAAAGAATGCTTTCACTCCTGCTTCGGAACCTGGTAATGTGAGTCCTCGAATTAAAAGAATAAACAGAATAACGAACGGAGCTGTCGCCGTAAATTTAATCACCTTTGACATCGATGTTATCCCCTTTCTTAGGCTCAAGATAATGAGGATATAACTCACTATCACTGCAATTAAAATTCCAATAACAATACCATTCACTTCATATATTCCATCGGATAGATGTAAAATATCCTCTGCAAAATACGTACTCGGGTTACTTAAAAAATCACCGGAAAACGATTCATAGAAATAATTCACTCCCCATCCCATAACCGGAACGTAGTAAATCAGTATCGCAAGCATAGATATAGCGGCTATCCATTGTATCCAACCCGTTCCCTTCTTCAATTTTTCCATGGCTACGGGCGGTCCCGCCTGACCTCTTTGACCAATGATTGTCTCTACCATCATTAAAGGATAAGCAATAATTAAATTCGCTACCAAGATGGCAAGAATGAAAGCTGCTCCTCCATACTCATAGGCATACATTGGGAATCTCCACATATTACCCAAACCAGCAGCAGTTCCCACGGCAGCAAGAATAAAGGTAAATTGATTTGGCCATTTTTGTTTTTTAGACATAGATTAAATGAATTTCATGAAAATTGGACGAACGGTAAAAATATATTTTCAAATTAAGAGCACCTATTTTTAGAAACTGATTTACTTCATGTTTGTAAGAATAAGATGATGACAAGCGTATTAAAAGTCCTTCAATAAAGAGAGGCTTTTTTGATGCGTTCACCATTAGTCTCTAGCCTACCGCTTATTCAGACCAATATATCTGATATTTCCCAATTTAACCCTTCACTAGTTGATGGTCATTGTAAATCAAATAAAATACTTTAGAAGTGCGCCCTTTTCAAGAGGTAAGTGACTGTTTACATGCCCAGGCTCATTTCTAAAAGAAGAACTGATGTCAATAACACACCTTCTCTATAGAAGCATTTCAAACTCAGAAAAGAAAATATTAACCTTTGAGGTGAATGACCCATTTAAGTTTCTATTTTTACTTTTTTGATTGAAAGCGAATCATTCTAAAATAAACACTACGAATACGAGTAAAATATAAAACAACTAACAAATGACTGAATATCTTATCTACATCATCCCCGCCTCTATCTTGTTAATATTTATCTATTTAATAATAATTAAACAATATAACGCTGTGATTCTAAGCCTGGGTGTTATTGCAGTATTGTTAGGTTTCTATTTCTTTTTTCAGATTCCTCAAGATGGATTAAGGAATAGTATAGGAATGTTGGATGAAGGATATGCGGCGCAGATTAAACTACTAAAAATCAAGTCTTATAGCTTATTCTTTGTCGGTGGATTAATGGTCTTACTAGGGGTTATATTTATAGCACAGAAAAAGAAATAATGTTACGAAATTTTAGTTGGAGCCTAATACAACTACCTACAAAATTAGTAGTCCGTTTATGATTTTTATTGATGACAAGTTTCCGATTTGGGGCGTCAATCAATACAGAGCTTGGAACATCAGGTAGTTCTGGATTCGATAAGGCTTAACAAGCCCTTATCACTATTATCGCTAATTTTGAATGGCAGCATTGGTTGCTAAGCCTCAAACGTCAACCGGTAATTGAATAGGATAATATGGCAAACCCTGTTTTTTATTTTAAAGGTCTGACAACAGCCCAAAAATGGTCCATCGGGATATACCTGATTATCACTTTTGTACTTTTCTTCATTTTTGAACGCGATAGTGAGTACATTTTAGCATACTGCGTTATTTCTCAAATCGGACTGTATTTGTTTTATTATAAAGCGCTGCGGAACCTGACGTTCTATTTATTGTGTTTAGGCATCGGAGGACTCCATTTAGTACTTTTCAACTTGATTTTAGCAGACCATCAATCAACGTTGACCCTCATACAATATGCTTCTAATTTGAGAAATACCTTGCCCTTATTAGTACTATTTCAAATTTTGAGATGTTTGAACTTATTAATTCAAGATCAAGAACTTGTCAGTCCTCAAAGAAGTTCATTTAAGGATATGCACGATAAGAGGTACGTCATGCCTACCGATTACTTATTTTTTGTTGTGTACATTTTTTTCTTTGTTACGCTATTTATCGGCTGGGAATATCCCTGAACTTACCAAAAGAAAGCGCTCCATTGCGTCCGAACAAACTGTAAAGCTTAGTTTTATCGAAAACTTCAAAAAATATCCTTAATTTTAAGCAAAGTAGTGTTCATGGAGCTTCCAACCGTTTAATTAAATACAACCAATGAGTTTTGAAGACTTAATTCGCGATATTTATCAAAATATTCAGCAGTTAGAAGATCGGGGCGAGACGGCATCTTATATTCCTGAATTATCGCGGATTGATCCGTCCAATTTTGGAGTACATATCTCTACAATACACGGAGACCAATTCGGTATCGGCAACTGTTATGATAAATTTTCCATTCAAAGTATCTCAAAAGTTCTTTCATTAATACTGGCCTATCGGATCCTTGATCATAAAATATGGGATAGAGTCGGAGTAGAACCCTCGGGTACCGCATTTAATTCCCTTTTTCAGCTTGAAGCTGACCAAGGTGTTCCAAGAAATCCCTTTCTCAACGCAGGAGCAATTGTGGTATCAGATATTCTTTTGAGCCATTTAAAGCACCCGAAAGCGGATTTTATCGATTTTGTTCGGACCATTTCCAACAATACAACAATTGATTATTCAAGTAGAATAGCGCAATCAGAAAAAGAGGTGGGTTATAGAAATGTGGCCTTGTGTAATTACATAAAATCATTCGGTCAGATCAACAATGAACCCTCCGATGTGCTCGATTTTTATTACGACCTATGCTCTCTGGAAATGAGTACGAAAGACCTCTCGGAATTGTTTTTATTTTTAGCCCATGATGGTCGTGATATAGCGAGTAATAAGCGTATATTGAACGAAAGACAGTCTAAAAGGATAAACGCTTTAATGCAAACATGTGGGTTTTACGACGAATCCGGAGAATTTGCTTTTAAAGTTGGTCTTCCCGGAAAAAGTGGTGTTGGCGGAGGTATAATCGCCATACATCCCGATCAGTATTCCATAGCCGTATGGAGTCCAAAGCTGAACAAAAAAGGAAATTCTTATAAAGGCATGAAGTTTTTGGAAGCATTTACAACCAGATCTGAGTTATCCCTATTTTGAGCACACTCCAAAAAGGTGGGGCGCAAACCCCATTACTTCACACCGTAATAAATTGTCGCGATACCTCCTGAAACCAATTTAGAACGAACGTCTCTGTACCCCACCTTTTCAAGAATTTCTTTAAAAGCCTGTCCTTCAGGGAAAGCCTGCACAGATTCCGGGAGATAGGAATACGCAGAGGCGTCTTTAGAAATTGATTTGCCGAGCAGCGGAATAATATATTTTGAATAAAAACCGAGAGCTTGCTTTACAGGGGATTTTTTCGGTTTTGAGAATTCGAGTATAACGGCCATGCCCCCTGTATTGAGCACGCGTAACATTTCGGCAAGCCCCTTTTCCAGGTTTTCGTAGTTGCGCACACCAAACCCAACGGTAAGCGCATCGAAGGTTCCATCTTCGAAAGGCAGATGTTCAGAATCTCCATATTCCATGGATATGATATTATCCACACCGCGCTTTTTCATTTTAATGCGACCCTGCTCCAACATTCCATTGGAAATATCTACCCCCACTACCTGATTTGGATTGAGTTTTAAAGCTTCAATAGCAAAATCCCCCGTACCTGTAGCGAGATCAATAATTTTTTTAGGTCCTAGAGGTTTTAGTAGTTTGATCGCTTTTTTCCGCCACAATTTATCGATACCAAGTGATAAAAAATGATTGAGAAAGTCATAACGCTCAGAGATGTTATCGAACATCTCAGCAACTTCTTCTTTCTTGGACTGATCCGATTTATTATAAGGTTTTACGACCTTTTTTTCTTTTGCACTCATTATCCTATCATTGTATGTCCCAAAGGATATTTATATTTTCTACTCATTACTTGCTTTCCAAACAAGTAGGCGAGTGTTAATGTTCCCACACGACCTATAAACATCGCGACAATTAATACATATTTGCCAGGAGTCGATAATTCTGCCGTAATTCCCATTGATAAACCTACCGTACTCGCAGCCGAAACATGTTCAAAAATAATATCCATTAATGAAAATTGACCAGCTTCTATAGCACCTTGCTCCGTGATTAATAGCACAAAAATACCAGCTAAATTCCCTACAATAAAAAACACAAAGATGGAGTATGCTTTTAACACTAAATCATTACTCAACGTGCGCTTGAACAGCTCTAAATGAGGTTTCCTGCGGATCGTAGAAATTACTGATGCCACCATTACTCCAAACGTTGATACGCGGATACCACCACCTGCAGAACTCGAACCTGCACCGATAAACATCAGAAATAAAAAGAACACGAGAACGGGCAAACTTAAAGCGGATGTGTCAACAGTATTGAATCCAGCATTTCTTGTGGTCATAGACTCAAACAATGCAGTCACTATCGTTCCAAGACTTGATTTCCCATCTAAGGTATTATCGTACTCAAAGATCAGGAAGATAACCGCACCTGCTATCAGTAATCCAAGTGTGAAATAAAGCGAGATCTTTGTTCCGAGTTGCACTGTTTTCCACGGATAACGCATTCGTTCACGAAGTCGTTTTAACTGAAATAAATCAAACAAATAGATCATTCCAAATCCTCCCAAAAAAAACAATACCAATATTACAAGGTGAAAGCCGTAGTTCCCTACTACTTGTTCATTCATCATCCCCCCGGGAATAATAGAAAGGCCCGCATTACAAAATCCAGAGACCGCATGAAATACAGATTGAAAGATATGGTCTGCAGGAGCCGCAAACAACCCTACAGGTTCCAGTAAAAAATAAATCAAAACAAATCCGATGAATTCTATAGCCAAGGTCCACTTTACGATACGAGCGAACATGTTTTCCGTATCAAGAAAAGATTGTTGATTGACAAAATCTTCGATTACATCATGCTGTTTCAACCCTACTCCAAATTTTGCTATAAGCAAATAAAGTGCTGCAAAAGCGATCGTATTCAAAGCTCCAATCTGAATCAAAAAAAGAACAACCATCTGCCCTTTGAAAGTCAACGCGGTAGCAATATCGATTGTAGTCAAACCTGTTACACTCGTAGAAGACATGGATAAAAAGATAGAGTCCGTGAAACTGACATCTACCGAAGCAACAGTCATTTCAGGCAGCATGAGTAGTCCAGAACCAATCAATACAATACTACCGATAGACATCGTGAAAAGCAATCCAGGATGGATTTTAAACCATTGCCTGAAATCGCGCTTCTTAAAAATTTCTGTAAAGATATAGATGATAAAAAAGATCTGTACAAAAACATTCGAGAAGTCGGAAAAGCCCTCTATCCCAAGCCAAGTGAAAAATTTGGAAAGGAGTAACGTGTCGAAAAAATTATAAGCAATACCTTCAGCAAACAGCACCAGAACAATCAAGGATTCTCCCCAATTCTTTCGAATATAATGAAGCGGCTGAAAATCGTAGACTAGTTTAACTATAAAGCGAAGAATATAGAAAATAAAGCTATATTCAATGATGCGCATGAGCGCCTCTCTCGAGTCTGTTGTTTGAGGAAAACCATAATAATAAATCAACACGCCGATCATCGACAGCGCCACTAATATATGCGCCCACCGAAAAATCTTCAATGCGGTGTCTTTGGAATTGTATAACCGCAAGTTCGCCGCCTCTCGAAACTGTTCTAGCATCGAATATCGAGTTTTTGAACCTCTTGTAACAAACGATCCGCATCAATGGCTACAACGCCTGGATATTCACAAACGATTCCGCCGGCTAAATTCGCGATCTCGGCAATATTTTGTGGCGACTGACCTGCAGTTAGGCACAATGTCGCCACAGCAATTACTGTATCGCCAGCACCCGATACATCCGTAATATTCCGATGATGAGCAGCGCTGCTGTAGTATTCGTTTTTATGACGCATCAACACCCCATGTTCACTCATCGTTACAAACAAATATTCACTTTTTATGCGTCCTTCCAAATCATCTATGGCAGCTTTAACAGCATCTTGATCTCCACCATCGATCGTCGTTCCCAAACCTTCCCCTAATTCTTTTAAATTGGGTTTAAAAAGCGTCACTTCTTTGTACGTTAAAAAATGATTCAATTTGGGATCAACTGTAGTCATCACCTGACATTCATTCGCATAAGCTATGACTTGTTCAATGACCTTTTCAGTTAACGTTCCTTTGTTGTAATCTTCGAAGATGATGGCATCACATCCATCATCAACCAACTTCTTGACGGCATCTATTAAGTCATCTTCAGCGCGATCATCAATATCACTTGTTTGTTCCTGATCAATGCGCAGCAACTGCTGATTATTTCCAAGCACACGCGTCTTGATCGTTGTTTGACGTTCTTTTGATGCTACGAGACCTGTAGTACCAATTTTGTGCTGCTCCAATAAACCATGAAGTTGCTCTCCAGCAGTATCATTTCCAATAACTGAAGCCATCGTGACCTTCGCCCCCAAACTCGTCAGGTTTAGCGCGACATTAGCAGCTCCTCCCAAACGTTCTTCGCGTCCACTAAAATTAACAATCGGTACAGGTGCTTCGGGACTCATCCGATTGACTTTACCTTTAAGATACGCGTCAATCATCACATCACCAATGACGACAATGTGTTTTTTCGGAAACAATTCAAAAAGCTGTAGCGGTCTCATTATCTCAGTTTTTGCAAAGCATTGTCCATTCGCTGCATGGCTTCTTTTAACGTTTTTTCATCCGTTGCATAAGAAATACGAACACAGTGCGGATCCCCAAATGCTTCACCAGTTACCACAGCTACCTGACACGTTTCCAACAGGTACATCGAAAGATCTGTTGCGTTATTTATGGTGTAATCGTCAACCGATTTACCAAAGAAACTGGTAATATCCGGAAAAAAGTAAAATGCCCCCTCCGGTTCATTGACCTTTACGCCTTCTATTTTTTTGAGTTCATCCAGTACCAGTGCTCTGCGACTTTTAAATGCATTCAGCATATCGCTCAAAAAGCTCGGATCTTTCTTCATAGCAACAATTGCGGCACGCTGTGCTATAGCATTTGCTCCACTCGTAAATTGTCCCTGTACCTTTGAACAAGCAGCAGCAATCGTTTTTGGAGCACCGATGTAGCCAATCCGCCAACCTGTCATTGCCCAGGCCTTAGAAACACCATTAACCGTAACAACTTGATCGTAAATCTCTTCAAATTGAGCCAAACTTTCGTGTTTTGATTTAAAGTTAATATGCTCGTATATTTCATCACTTAAAGCGACAACATGTTTATTTTTAGACAAAACATCCGCAATACTCTTCAATTCTCCTCTTGAATAGACAGATCCCGTCGGGTTGCAAGGGGTAGAAAACATGATCAGTTTAGTACGAACAGAAATATGTGGTGCCAATTCTTCACCGCTCACCTTAAAGTCGGAATTGATATCTGCATTCACAATAATTGGAATACCGCCAGCCACCTTCACAATTTCAATATAAGAAACCCAATAAGGTGCGGGTATGATCACCTCGTCACCAGGGTTCACGAGACTCATCACCACATTGGCTATCGATTGCTTAGCGCCTGTCGAAACTACAATTTGATCTGGCGTATAGTGTAATTCATTATCGCGTTGAAATTTTTCACAGATCGCTTCGCGTAATTCCTGATATCCTGGCACAGGAGTATAAGTGGTATAATTATCATCCATTGCCTGCTTGGCCTCTTCTTTGATAAAATTAGGGGTGTGAAAATCTGGTTCTCCTAAACTGAGAGAAATCACATCTTTCCCTTCACTTTTTAGTTCTCGGCTTTTCCGCGACATGGCGATAGTAGCCGATTCTTCCATGGCCAACAAACGATCTGATAGTTGTATCATTGAATTCTCGTATTTGAAAACAAATTTAAAACTTTTTATTTGTTCAATAGGACATACGATCGATTCATTGATGAAATTAAGGTCATTTCAATAGGTTTTGCATGCTTATTCGTAGTTTATTCCATCTTCCTTAATGTCGACCTCAACCTATCAAGCAAGAAACAGTTCTGCCGAAATCTTTAAAAAGCTGCTCATTAGTAATACATGTCGTATGCTAAAACCCCATCAATATTTTTCTTAACTTTGCGTGTATGTCTGATCAAAAGAAAACACTCGTGTTAGGAGCTAGTGAAAACCCTTCACGTTACGCGAATATCGCAATACGTCGTTTGCAGGATCACAATCATCCTATAATAGCAATAGGCTATAAAGAAGGAAGTGTCAATGGTACTAAAATCCAGAGGACATTTCCAACAGATGTCGATGTTAATACAGTTACACTGTACCTTTCAAAAAAAAATCAAGTTCAGTACTACGATGATATAGTAGCTTTAGCCCCTAGACGAGTAATCTTCAATCCGGGCACCCACAATCCGGAACTCATTGAATTACTCAACAAAGCTAAAATTGAGGTGGTACCTGCCTGCACATTAGTGATGCTGAGTACAAATGAGTATTAAAAATCCCCATGAGAACTAGAAGCAGCACCAATGAGAAAGCTCTAACCCAAATCAGCGGAAGCAGTATTGACTTCATCTTTTTTGGTTCGATCAGTAAGCAATAATTTTAAACAATCACTCTATCATCTATCTTTCAAGAACCTTCTCAAGAGGTTTAAATTCACTTTAATAGTTGTAAGCTCAAAACACTTTGAACTTGCATTTGTGTTTTGAACAAAATCAGGTGCAGTATTCAATATTGCTAGTCAATGTAATCATTGCAATGCATCCCACTATAAAATTGCAGTTTCTAACTTCAATTCTATCATTCCATGTGGACCTAGCTCCGGCAATTATTCAATGCTTGACTGGTATCAACAAAAAAAGTCTGGACACTTACGCATCCAGACTTCTATATAACAAATATCTACAGATCACTACATCTTAACAAACTTCGTCGTCTGACGTTGTTGACCACTTTTCGCGCGGATCAAATAAGTTCCCTGTGGTAAATCTTCGGCGCTGAACATTATCTCATTTCGCCCGATGTGCGCATCTGTAATTGTAATGCTTTTCACCAATCTACCAGAAATATTGAAGAATTGTATATCGAGATCATTATCCTCCTTCATATCCACGATCAACGTAGAGTTGTATCGAGATGGATTCGGATAAACTTCCATCGAGAATGCATCCTCTTCTTTTTTCTCAGCAATTGGATCAGGACCATTCACAGAAAGAACAGCTTCCGTTGACCATATACCACGACCAAACGTTCCAACATACACTTCTCCAGGACGGCGATTTCCTTCATTCCAACCCCTCCATGACTGACGTATTTCGTAAGAAGGTGTTCCAAAGAATTGATCATCACTCACATCGTCCCAGGTCGCTCCGCCATCCTCAGAAACGGATACACCTGCAGCTGTTGAGGCAAACAATAAATCACTGTCTTCACGATCAATAATCACATCATAGAATGCCACACCTCCCTGAGAGCCAACACTCGTAATTGACGGAGCGGCACTCGTTGCATCAGAAGATCGATAAGCAGAACCATTGAAACCTTGAACAGCAACGAGATCATCAGGGTTATCTGGATCAACACCAATACCTTGGTAACTACCGGTTGCAACAGTGATCTTCTCTGTTTCTGTCATTCCAGGATCAACATCTATACTCGCTTTAGAAATGAAGTCTGGATCAGTTGAATAAATTGATCCCATGCTGTCTAGACGATAAATTGAACCACCTGAAGTAACGAACATGTGATTGAGATCACGACTCCAAGCTACGTCTACCTGAGAACTTCCGATGTTATCGATAAGGCGAACCCATTTCGGTTCAGCAATTGATAATCGGGCTGCATCACGCGTTCCCCATAACTCACCTCCATTTTTGGTCGTACTAAATACGAACCAGGACTGGAAAGGATCTTGTACGCGAATACTGCTCCAGGCCACACCCAAGCGAATCGTGTCTTTACGCATATTTAAAGTATCTCCTGCACCTACATTTGTACCAAAATAATTACTGTATGCAGAAACGGAACTTACTTCAATTGTATCAGGACCATTTGGAACATAAACCTCCAAGGTGTCACCCACAACCGGTGGATAAGCTCCAGATGCAGATGGGAAATAATCAAAAGGATATAATCCTAGATCGTAAGTAGCTCCAGAAATATCATCTACCACTTCATACTCAGTTGTTGTTAATGTTGGATCATAGAACAATGTATCATCATAGAAAAGGGGATCTGGGGTAACAAAATCAATAGTATCACCAGAAGCAAGACTTGGTACAGGGACTGTATCTCCAACATCATAATTCGCTTGCGGAACAAAAGTGATTGAATCTTTCGAGTTTTCATCATAAAATTCAGCAAAATGGAATTGCGTATGGAACGGGTGATCACCGGCCTCGCCAAAAGGCTGATATTGATTACCAGGCAAATCCGGAGTGAACGCATTTACTGTTTCACCACCATCGCCACTTCTATTCATACTATTATATTGACTACTTGTAAAAATAACATCTGGGTTGAAGAAAGAAATCTCAGCTGTAAAACCGTCACCTCCAGAAAGTTGTCTAAACTCCTGGTAAGTAGCATTCGTGTGATCGTTGTACAACGAACCATTGTCTTGTGTACCACCAATTACTGCTCCATTACGGTCATAAGCTATTGCGTAAAACTGCGTCACATTGTAACCGCGATTAGCAGGATAAAAAGTTTGTGCTTTATCTGTAGAAATACCAATTCCTCCGTCATTACCTATATAAAGTCTTTCATTGCTATCCCACTTCAACTCGTGGTTATCAGCATGCACATATAAAGGGCTTGTAGGATTCGCAAACCACAAGGATATTTTATTCCAACCTCCAGAAGGCGGATTGTTTATCTGCTGTTTCCATTCGTGTAAATCAATACCACCAACAATTACACGCTCCGCATCTGAAGGATCAAATGAAGCTACGGAATTATATGTTCCTTGATTACGATAATCGATAACACCATTCGCTATATCAGCAGGTGTAGCAGGCGTGTGCTCGTGCCATGTTTGACCGTTGTCAAGTGAGATCCACTGGCCTTGATTATTCGCTGAAGTCGTCGCCGCGTAAATCGAATATTGTCCATTTGACTTCTTTGGAGAAATTGCGTATTCAATTCGTGAAAAACCGCTCTGAGAAATTTCGTCTGGACCATTACCCGAAACTTCATCAAAATTTTGTCCCCAATCTGTTGAAACATAGGTTTTATTATTGCTAGCTGCAACAACAAGAACCTCTCCATCATCGGAATAAGCCAACGTTCTGGCACCATTACCAGCATAAGGAGCGTGATTGTCCACGGTACCACCATAAGTATATTTCTTCAAACCTGCATTGGTAGTGAAATAAACAGTTCCACTATGCTGGGTAGCGGCAACCCGATTTATTCGTGATTGATTATCTGTACCTGGAACAAGCTCCCAAGTATCACCATCATCTGGTGTTACGAAAAGACCTTGACCAGCCCATGATTCATCTAAAGATCCAGTTGCTACATAAACGTTTCCTTCAGCATCCTGCTCTATTGATGAGATGAATTGACCGCCAGGAAAGTTCTCGACACGGCTCCAAGTATCGGCTCCATTCAAGGACTTATAAAGTCCACCTGAAACACCACCAGCCCAAATAACATTATTTTCATCATGGTCGACAAGAATTGCACGCGTACGACCTCCTATATTGTCAGGACCTTGTTCCGTCCAATTTACCGAAATCGCTTTTGTGCGGTTCTGTTTGTAGTTACTCATGACTTCACTGAGCCGTTCTTCGGTGATTACCTCGCCCGTTTCTACATCAATCATTTTACTTTTCAGCCACTCGCGCATATCGTTGGCATCTTGAGATTGATTCAACGATTCGCGATTCTTCGTGTATTTCGAGGAAGCGTCATTTTGCAGACCGTTGGTCAACAATAACGATACTGCTACCGCCGCAACACCCAAACCACTGATAATTATACTGTTCCGTTTCATAATCCTATTTAAAATTCAGTTTCATAACAAAATTGAACCGCCAATTTAAGCATAAATTTTTAATTTCTTAATTTCTGTTAACTGCAATTCAAACTTATGTAAAATTAATACAAAATAAACTGTACTAAATTGTAAAGCATTTCAACTTTTAAAATAACTATACATGTCTATACCACTTCTTTTTCTGGCTTCATGTCAAAAATATGGCGTTCGGCATGGTATGAAGAACGTACCAGCGGACCCGATTCCACATATTTGAACCCCATTTCCAACCCGCGAACGCGATACTCTTCAAAACGTTCGGGAGTAACAAATTCCGCTACGGGCAAGTGTTTAGGTGTCGGTTGTAAATATTGACCTAGCGTAACAATATCAGTACCTACCGAACGCATATCCTGCATTGTTTCCAGCACCTCGTCATGTGTTTCTCCGAGTCCGAGCATTATACCCGACTTGGTGCGCATCCCCGCTTTCTTAATGCGAAACAATGCTTCTAAACTTCGATCATATTTAGCCTGTATACGAACACCTTTCGTCAATCTTCGCACTGTCTCCAAGTTGTGAGAAACGATTTCAGGAGCTACATCCGTAACAATCTTTAAATTCTCCCATTTTCCTGCAAAATCAGGTAGAAGCGTCTCAAGCGTTGTTCCTGGAGACTGTTTGCGTATGGCCCGAACTGTCTGAGCCCAAATATTCGCACCGCCATCTTGCAAATCGTCGCGATCAACTGATGTGATCACAGCGTGTTTTACACCCATTAAATTGACAGATCGAGCTACCCGACCCGGCTCAAATTCATCAACCTCATCAGGACGTCCGGTTTTCACGGCACAAAATCCACAAGAACGCGTACAAACGTTACCCAAAATCATAAAAGTGGCTGTACCTTCTCCCCAACATTCTCCCATGTTCGGGCAACTACCACTCTCACATATTGTATGCAACTCATGTTCATCGACCAATTTGCGCACCTTGCGAAATTCCTCTCCTGTAGGCAATTTTACACGCAACCATTTTGGCTTAGCTATTTTCCTTTTCGCATTTTCGCTTTGTTCTGCCATTTCATGTCAACTTTAAACTTCTAACAGTCAAAAAGTCAAAACGTTTTTTACACACTCTCGAATAATTCTAAAAAGTCATCTGCGTATCAAATAAAAACGTAATTTTGCTGTTATACGTCATGTTTAAAGCAAAGATACGTAATAATCCACGAGTATGACAAAAATTACTTCCAAGTATTTAGACGACCTTCGCGTAGCATCGACTCACATCCCGTCTGGTGACGAACTTCATACAGACGCACCGAAAGATAATAACGGAAAAGGGCGCTGCTTTTCTCCTACCGATTTGTTAGCAACGGCCTATATAAATTGTATGGTAACCATTATTGGTATCTATTGCCAAAAAAACCAGATTACATTTCATGGTTGTGATGGCCAAATAGAAAAAGAGATGGGCAACGCTCCGCGCAAAATCAAACAACTCAAGGTACAACTGGACTTATCCCAGAACAGCTGGTCTTCAGATGAAAAACAACGCATTGAAAGAGCAGCACGAAACTGTCCGGTTGCTCTAAGTATTGCACCATCAATCGACGTAAAAATATTTTTTAATTATGACTAATTCAATCAAGACATATACACTCGTTTTTACTGCACTATTCCTTATGAATGGATGCTCAAACAGTCAGGAGGAAATCCCACAAGAAACCAAGAAAAAGTCAGCAGCCATAAGTGATTCTAAAAAAACTCCTACTTTTTCCCTCAATGATTTTCTCAGCTCATCCGAAGCGCTCAATAAACAAGTGGAGGAACTATTTTCAGAATTGTCAAATCATCAACGCGTAGCTCAACTCATTATGCCAGCTATTGGTGATTACGGCCAAGAAGAAGCAACGATTGACAAATTAGTACGAGCACAGAAAATTGGAGGTTTACTTTTGTTAAATGGTACGAAAAACCAATTCAGCAGCTGGGTTAAAAAGTACAATGATTTAAATGATTCCCTGCAGGCTCCACGTTTTTTATACAGTGCCGATGCCGAACCAAGTCTCATTAATCGCAAAATCAAAAACACTCCTGATGTTCCTAAAGCGAATACGCTTCAAACAAAAAAAGAAGTTATAGCTACCGCTCAACAAATTAACAATGAGTTACTTGAAATTGGAATCAACTATAATTTCGCTCCAGTAGTAGACATGTCTCCCAATCAAACTGTAGGCTGGCGTAGTTTCGGCCACCAACCCGACAGTGTTATACCGTGGTCCAACGCATTTATTTCAACAACCCAAAGTGACAATATCATTGCAACAGCCAAACACTTTCCTGGACATGGATTCGTCGAGGGCGATACGCACAAAAAGCTCGTTTACATCGATGGAAAAATGAAGGAAGTCAACAACTACCCGCCACTCATTAAAAATAAAGTAGCCAGCATTATGATCGCGCACATCGCGATTCGCAACAACGAACAATACGGTACTGAAGGACTTCCGGCGTCTATATCCACAACGATTGTCCAGGATTTATTGCGCAACGAGCTCGGCTTTGAAGGTCTCGTTGTCACCGACGCTATGAATATGGGGGGCGTTTCTTCGATCGAAGACGCTGCTTTTAAAGCGATCAAAGCAGGATGTGACATCGTTTTAATGCCGCTTGATGCCAGCGCTACACACGACCGATTACTCGAAGCTTACTCTTCGAATGATGAGCTTAAACCGCGCATTGAAAAAGCTGTTAAGCGAATTTTACGCGCCAAAATTTGTTTGGGGCTGACAGCAATCAAATAGAAATGACAGCGAGTCCAACACCGGCCAGTAAACTGATCAATTTAGCAAAGTTGAAGCGGTGGTTTTCAGCCGCTTCAAAAATAATGGTAGTCGAAATGTGTAAAAACATACCTACAACCACGGCGAGAACTAATTCAGTATCTATAATAGCACGCGCTGAGCCAAAATGACCAAATAAAACACCTAAGGGGGCCATAATCGCAAAAAAGGCTAAAACGAGCCAGGCTTTACTTCTCTTAAATCCCGATGCCAGTAATAGCGTCATCAATGCGATAGCCACAGGTATTTTGTGCAGAACAACACCTAAAAGCAAGCCCTTGATCCCACCTAGCGCGGTATCATGACTATGACCGTGATCATGAACTACCTGATGTTGAAGCACCTCTCCAAGCTCCTGGTGAAATTGACCTTCTAGCGGGATTCCTTCGATAAAAGAGTGAACACTCAAAGCAATAAATAACGACCAGGGCATTACTCCTACTTTATTTTTCACATGGATATGACCATGCTCTACACCTCCTGAGAAATATTCCAAGAAAAGCTGCACTAGAAAACCAATCAAGATATAGTAGCCGATCTCTTCGCCGTGATGAACATATATTTCTGGTATGAAATGAATAAATGCAATCGCCAGCAAAAAACCACCACTCAGAGAAAGCAATAGTTTTATCAACTTTCCGCGATTCATTTTATTAAGTAGCACAACAATTCCACCACCCAACAAGACCGCACTAATCAATAGAATAATTCCGAGAAACTCATTCATTATTTCTCACAAATATAAATTAAACGATCAGAGGTCTCAGCATTAAATGGTCGAAGAGAAAAGTCGCCAAACACTTCTTTCACCTTCAGTCCTACCTTCTCAAATAGCGCCTCAAAATCAGCAGGGCGAAGTGCTTGCACGCGCTCCTGAAAATCAAATGACCGCCCATTATCTTTGAAAGATATATTTTTTTTAATGTATTGCCCATCGTATGAACGGTGAATCGAAAATTCAATTCCTTCGATTGTTTTGGTTTCCGAAGGAACGAGGTTAGCAATAGATTTTTCAACATTCATAAAGTCAATAACTGCTATTCCTCCATCTTTTAGCATTTCGGCAACAGACTGTACCACGGCAAGATTGTCTTCATGTTGATCAAAATACCCAAAGCTTGTAAACAGATTGAACACTACATCAAAAGCGTGTAATCTATAGGGTTTCCTCATATCATGTACATCGAAACGCAGAAGTTCATTTTCAAATTCCTTTGCAGCAGCAATACTATTGGGAGAGAGATCTACCCCTGTCACATCGAGTCCAAGCTCATTTAAAAAAATAGAATGACGGCCTTTTCCGCATGCTAAATCCAAGCAACGCTCATCTCCTGTCAAATCTAAATGCCGTACCAAATTATTTATAAAACGCTCAGCTTCCTTGAAGTCCCGGTGTTTATAAAGGATATGATAATAAGGGGTATCAAACCACGAGGCAAACCACTCTTCTTGTTTTTCCATTTCTTTCACCTTTAAATTGCAAAATTACTCTTTTAACTCAAAAATGCAATAGCGTTGCAGAATAAGCGCACTACACACTAAATTTAATCCCGTAACGAAGAACTTATTGTGTTTATCGAACATTTTGATATATTTGTCTAACTAATCTTGAAAAATGCGCAAACATTAATGGCATTGAGTAACATATATGAGCTATACAAAACAATGGAGCGCGACCATACGATGCTCTCGTTTAAAGGTGTCGTAACCCCTGACCTCTTGACCTCTGTTCTTCAGATTATGGAATCCAAACTCAATCACGTCGAAAAATCGAATAAAACGAAGAAAAAAGTGTATAACGTTTTAGTAGAATGCCTTCAAAACTTGTATCACCACAACGAAGACATTCACGGAAAAGACGAAGGAATCAGCTTTTTATTTTCGAAATCGGCATTATTAATGATCTCTAAAAACGACGATCATTATGAGGTTAAGACAGGAAACTATATTTTGAAAGAGAACACAAAGAATTTGCAGGGTAAACTCGACAACATTAACGAACTGAGCAAAGATGAATTGCGCGAGCTCTATAAAGCGACCCTCAATGACGGAAAAGTATCTAGTAAAGGTACGGCAGGATTAGGAATGATTGATATTGCGCGAAAGTCTGGGAATAAGTTGGAGTACAGTTTCTTACCCGTCGATAAGAAATATGACTTCTTTTGTTTAAATGTAAAAATTAATTAAATATTATGGGAAATCTTAGTATGGAAGGCTCACCAAAAACACCAACTGTAAATTTCAATGAAGAATCTGGTGTTTTGGAAGTTAGAGGACGCTCAATTCCTGAAAATTCTGTAGAATTCTACAAACCACTCAACGAATGGGTAGAATCTTACGGTCAGTCTCCAAAATCTGTAACAACATTTGATGTCAAGTTGGAATACTTCAACACTTCGTCTTCTAAATGTATCTTGGACCTATTCAAATTACTGGAGAATCTGGATGGAAATAACACAGAGGTGAAAGTCAATTGGTACTTTGAAGAAGATGATGAAGATATGGAAGAAGCTGGTGAAGATTATCAGGCGATCATCAATCTTCCATTCAAAATGATTGAAGTTGAAGAAATATAACTCGCTGAATTGCTCCGAATAGGATTAACAGGCGGAATTGGTGCGGGAAAGTCGATAATAGCTCAAGTTTTATCTATTATGGGGTTTCCCGTTTTCTATTCTGACCAAGCGGCAAAATCGATGATGGAAAACGATAGTGCTGTCATCGATAAAATCAAAAATGCTTTTGGCGATGAAGCCTACGACAATGGGAAGCTCAACCGTAAACACCTAGCTGATCAGATCTTCGCACATGACCAGCTGCGGGAGACACTCAACGCTATCGTGCACCCCGCTGTTCGCAAACGTTTTCATGAATGGTGCCAGGTACAAGAAACCGAGATTGTATTTAACGAGGCCGCCATTATATTCGAGACGGGGACCTATACTACCTATGATGCTACGATATTAGTTACCGCTCCAGAACAATTGCGCATCCAACGTGTAATGCAACGTGATAGCACAACGAAAGAGGCCGTTAAAGCAAGAATTAATAAACAATGGTCATTCGATAGAAAATCCAAACTAGCGGATTACGTGATTCATAATGACGACATTCAGTTGGTCGTCCCGCAGATTGAAAAGGTGGTAAGTCAACTCTTGGGAGACTAAGCCCCCAAGCTTTAGACAAGCAACATAATTCAACCAGACTTTCACAAAAAGAACTATTTAATCTCAGTAAAGTCATCGAAATGATCGTCATCGTCGTTGTCGTCCGAATCTTTATTCACATCACCTCTGATAAAAAGGGATAAAAAACCTTGCGTCACTTTTACAATAATAGACGCCATGAAGAAAAAACCGATTACTTTAAAAATAAAACCAAATACAGGCGTATCCTCAATATCAAGTATACTTGCCAGGAACCAGTTGGAAATAGGGTTTGAGGCCCAGGCCGGATAAAAAATGAAGAGCGTAAACGTAGCTACTGCAATTAAAATAACTCCAATCTCATAACGTACGTTAAAGACGGGCGTCATGCGTTTAATCATGTCCTCCATTCCCGGCATATTGCCTCGCACAGAGAGCAACGAGCGTCGCATTTGATTGGATTGAAGTTTACCAATAAAATAAATCAACAGTACCAATCCAGCCACTAAAACACGATCAAAGTTGATTCCACCGAGGCCGTTATCCAGGCAGAATAAGAATGTGACATCTACTAGAAAAAAGTAACGCACCAACTTGATCAAGTAGGCTTCGGGCAACATTTTTCTACGACCACCCCGCAAAGCACTCAGTGCCAAATTGATCAGCCACCACAAGAAATTGTAAATGGCCAGGAGAACACCTATTCTGAATATGAAATTTAAAATTTCCACGCCACAAAATTGCAAAATAAAAAGGTTTATGCATAGAAGAACGCATATTTTCTCAACACTTTGTATCTTTACGCCTATTAAAACGAAGACTATGAAGAAAATAATTGCAACAGCACTATTGACCATTTGGTCCTTGTTTAGCATCGCTGAAGAAGGCATGATCGTTCCCACATTGTTGGGTGCATTTGAATCAGACATGCAGGCAATGGGAATGAAGCTAAGTGCTTCAGATATTTACGATGCCAACAATGCAAGTATCAAGGATGCCATCATTCATTTTGGAGGTGGTTGTACTGCAGAATTGATCTCTGACAAGGGACTCCTTTTGACGAATCATCATTGTGGCTTCTCACAAATCTATTCGCACTCAACGCTCGAAAATAACATTGCCAAATACGGTTTTTGGGCGCAAGATCGATCTCAGGAATTAAAAAATCCTGGTCTCACAGCTACGCGGATGGTACGTATCGAGGACGTAACTAATGATGTGCTACAAGGTACTGAGGGACTTGCAGATCGCGAACTCAAGCAAAAAATTCAGACCAATATCGCTCTTATTGAAGCAAAGTCGGTAGACGGTACGCATTACGAGGGAGTCATTAAACCATTCGATTATGGCAACAGTTATTTCCTCTTGGTCAAAGAAACTTTTCGCGATGTACGCTTAGTGGGTACCCCCCCGAAAACGGTGGGTAAATTTGGTGGAGATACCGATAATTGGGTTTGGCCCCGTCACACGGGTGATTTTTCCATGTTCCGCATTTATGCCGGAAAAGACAACAAACCAGCTGACTATAACGAGGATAACGAACCTTACGAGCCATTACACTCTCTTCCCGTGTCGTTAAAACCACGACATAAAGATGATTTCACAATGGTCTTCGGCTTTCCCGGAACGACGAATCAACATACTATTTCCAACGAATTGGAGCATATTATTCAAGAGCTGCGACCGGCTCAAATAAAAATGCGCGACCTCTCGCTATCCGTTATCAATGCTGCAATTAAAGATGATGAGCAAACTGAAATTCAGTACGCTTCAAAACAAGCAAGAATTGCTAACGCCTGGAAAAAATGGATGGGACAAATTGACGGATTGAAAAGAGCCAGCGCCGTCCAAAAGAAAAAAGACTACGAAACGGAGTATGTACAACGCGCTAAGACAAAAGATGAATGGAAGTCGAATTACAGCAAAGTTGTTCAATCACTTAATGACATGGCTAAAGAATACACGAAAGATGAATTTGGATACCGCATGTATATCGAATACACCTACGTGGGGGCTGAAATGTTCGACCGCGCTCGAAAAATTAAAGAATTACTCGAACTTTACAACAGTGATAAAAAGGAGGAATTTCAGGAAGCGCTCAAAAAAGCGCAATCAAATAAGGCCGAAGGTTTCTTTAAGAACTATAATGTCAACATCGATCGCGAGATATTTAAATTACAGACGCGCTATTACAAAGAGGCTTTGCCAGATGATCATTTACCTGAATTGTTGCAATCAAACAGCGCAAGCACGTTAGCTGAAAATGTGTACAGCTCATCTTTCCTGGTCAACCAGGAGTTGTATGTTGATTTTCTGAACAACTTTGAAAAAAACGCGAAAAAGAAAGTATTCAAAGATCCGGGAATGGAACTATTTTTAGCCGTTAACAACGTGTTTGTCAAAGAAATGTTACCACGTTTACGCATGTATTATAATGCGAAAAATGAACTTATGAAATCCTATGTTGCCGGAAAATACGATATGTTTCCTGACGAAAAGCACTGGCCCAATGCCAATGGAACGATGCGCATCACTTACGGAAAAATCGAGGGATCTCAGCCACGTGACGGTATGAAATATCTTCCCCACACGACGCTCGACGGCGTGATTGAAAAGCATAGAACTGGAAAAAGCGACTTTGATTTATTGCCGCGTATGGAGGAACTTTACAAGGAAAAAAACTATGGGGACTATGCCCAGGACGGAGAACTATGGGTGTGCTTTACCGGTTCAAATCACACTACTGGAGGCAACTCCGGATCACCCGTGATCGACGGTGAAGGAAACCTCATCGGGTTGAACTTTGACCGCAGCTGGGAAAGTACGATGAGTGACTATATGTTTGACGCTTCCCGATGCCGTAATATATCGGTGGATATTCGATATGTACTTTGGCTCATCGATGTGTATGGTGAAGCGCCGCATATCGTCGAAGAAATGAAACTTGTAAAATAAGTTGCAAGTTCAATAATACACTTCTACCTCAGTTCAAGAACTATGTCAAAAGTTATGAAAGCAGATAAAGCATCAAATAAAGCAGGGAATGAATTGCTCGTTTTTTTATGGAAAAAGCGTCGCCCCCTTATTGTAACGGGAATAATTGCTGCCATTGTGTCCATCGTGGTCTCATTACTACTTCCCGTTCTGTACGAGTCTAACGCCATTGTTTTTCCAGCAGCAACCAGTACGGTGTCATTTAGTGAACAGCGAAACGCCAAAGCTAGCTCGATGGATTTTGGTGAAGAAGAACAGGCTGAACAGTTGATACAAATTCTTCAATCTTCCCGAATTCGCAACAAAGTGATTGACCGGTTTAATTTACCCGAAGTGTATGAAATTGACCCCGATGATGAGAACTACCACCACAAACTGGGTAAAGCTTATGAGAATCACATCAGTTTCGAGCGCACACGCTATGGATCGATTGACATTTCAGTACTGGATAAAAACCCTGATTTAGCAGCTCAAATTGCCAACAAAATCGTACAATTGATTGATACCGTCAAAAACAATTTGGTAAAGGAGCGTACTATTCCAGCTTTTGAAATTAACAAACGAAAACTAGAACAACTCAATAAAGCGCAACAACGATTAATTCGCGAAATGGATAGTCTTTCCGACCTGGGTGTGATTAATGCCGAGGGACGCGCCAATCTGTTTTCCGCACTGAACGAAGCAAAAACTCCCGAAGACAAAGCGTTCTTTAAAGATGTCATCGAAGTTAACTTAAAGTACGGTGCACGCTACGATGCATTGGCTGATTTGCGCGAGTATCGTATTGAAAAACTCACTGAGCAAGAAGTAGCCTACGAACAAGCTGAATCTGACGCCAAAGAGGATTTTAATCACAAATTTGTTGTGGAGTGGGCGGTGCCGTCAGATAAAAAAGCCAAACCCAAAAGGTCAATTATTGTCATCGTTACAACCTTTGCTGCAGTGTTATTGGCCATCATCATACTGCTGATTAAAGCACGTCTGACTGAAATCAAGAAAGCTACTTAAATTGAACTGGGTTAAATCGCATCCCTGGTTATTGGTGTTGGTTGCTCTTTTCCTGGGAGCTAATACATACATGCTATTTCAGGATAATTATTACCTCCTGACCTTGCCGCTGGTGCTGATCATTTTATATATGGGTGTTTACGCTCCATATTCGACGGTCTTACTGGTCGTTTTTTTTACGCCCCTCTCCGTTAACCTTGAAGAATTCACCAATGGCGGCGTTGGTTTGTTTATCCCCACGGAACCTATACTTTTCGGATTATTCTTGTTGGTGATCGTGGAGCAAATGAGAAAACCATTTATACCACTAGCTTTTTGGAAAAACCCGATTACGATTTCACTGGGTTGCTATCTCGTTTGGCTGCTCATGACTTCAATCACCAGCAGTTTGCCGCTCATTTCATTTAAATTTCTACTCATGAAATTGTGGTACATCATTCCGCTGCTCTTGCTCGGAGTTGGACTGTTTCGGCACAAGATCCACATTCGACAGGTTTTTTGGTTGTATGCGATCAGTATGAGCGCTGTTATACTCTTTACATTAATCCGTCATGCCGGATATCAATTCGGTGAGGAAGAGGGACACTGGGTGATGTCTCCGTTCTTTAAGGACCATACGATATACGGTGCAGCAGTTGCCATGAACCTGTGTTTTGTTGTCGGTCTCATAGGCAGTAAGAAAAACCCATTAATCATACATTTGTTATTGCTGTCCTTATTAGTTATTACGCTTATTGGACTCTACTTCAGTTATACGCGCGGAGCCTGGTTAAGTGTTGCGTTTGCTTTTATCGTTTGGCTTTGTATACGCTTTCGCATCCGTTTCCGTTATTTGCTGGTTACGGGAATAGCACTGATTACGCTTACCTTCATCTTTTGGCCACAAATAGAAATGGAGTTATCGCGTAATTCTCAAGAACATACAACCACACAGTTTGATGAAAAATTACAATCGGCAGCAAACATTACTTCAGATGCCTCTAACCTCGAACGACTCAATCGTTGGGATGCTGCGCTCAGTATGTTTATGGAACGCCCCATCGTCGGATTTGGACCGGGCACGTATGCTTTTGAGTATGCTCCCTACCAGGACCCTGAGAACCTGACCATTATTTCTACGAACTTTGGCGATCGGGGAAATGCTCACTCTGAATTTTTAGGTCCCCTCTCAGAAACAGGACTTATTGGGTTTTTAACGGTCATATTCTTTGTCGCTGCACTTTTCTACAAGGGTATCACACTTTACATCCGCTTAAAAAACCATCCTGAAGATCATCGCGAATTGCGCATTCTCTTGTTAACTGCTATTCTCGCTATGAGTACATATTTCTTCCACGGGTTATTAAACAACTACCTCGATACCGATAAAGCTGCTGTACCCGTTTACGGAATATGTGCGATGATCATCGCCATTGAACTCTCATTAAACAACAAGCACATTGAGCATAAACAATAGTATAGTAAACTATAACCTCCCAATATCGCTAAAATAAGAAAACGGGTACCTCATTCGTAAATCATAACCAGCTGCTATTTGCTCCAAACGGGATGTGAATGAAACAACTTCTCGCCAATACGATCGGGCTACTAATAATAGCGATGGTCCATGAGATAATTTTCTACGTAATCCTGTACCCCCTGCTCCAGTGTATGAAATCCTTTTTTATACCCCGCACTCACGAGTTTGTTGATACTCGCTTCTGTGAAATACTGGTATTTGTCACGAATATCTTCAGGTGTATCGATAAAGGAGATGTCACGTTCTCGTCCCATCGCTTCAAACGTACTCTCTGTCAAGTCAATGAAGGTTCGGGCTTTTCCAGAACCAACGTTGTACAACCCGCTCGTCGGTTTGTCGTCCATCAGAAAAGTACAAATATTGAGCACATCTTTCACGTAGATAAAATCCCGTTTTTGTTTTCCATCTTGATAATCATCACGGTGTGAACGGAACAATTTCATAGCACCCGTGTGGGTAATTTGCTTGAATGCATGAAAAATAACGGAAGCCATTCGCCCCTTGTGGTATTCATTCGGACCGTACACGTTAAAAAACTTGAGACCCGCCCAAAAAGGAGGATGTGAATGCTGGCGCAACACCCATTTGTCGAAGTCATTTTTCGAATCGCCGTAAGGGTTTAGTGGTTTGAGATCATTTACAATATCGTGATCGTCTTTGTACCCGAGTTCTCCGAGACCGTATGTAGCTGCAGAGCTCGCATAAACGAGCGGAATTCCATAATGCGTAGCCCATTTCCAAATGCCTTTTGAATAATTGAGATTGAGTTCATCAAAAATAGAGGCATCAAATTCAGTTGTATCGGTGCGTGCACCAATGTGATAAATTGATTCTAGTGTGTCGCCGTTTTCCTTCAACCACTCAATGAACTGATCGCGATGTATGCGTTTTTTGTATTGTTTCCCTACGAGGTTGTGTTCCTTTTCCGTATTCGAAAAATCATCCACAACAATAATGTGAGTTATTCCCAAACGATTGAGCTTACTCACTAAACAACTCCCAATAAAGCCGGCTGCTCCAGTTACTACGATCATGTTACTCCTTTTAATTAAACGTCGGCAAAGATAAAAATAATGCAGATGTACGCGCATTTGGTGATGGAATATATCTCAACACCGGTCAAAAAGAAGTGGAAATATAATTGTTGATTTGAATTATAACAGAATAACATATACAGTTTTCATCACCTGTTTTATTTAACCTCGGACCCAACTTTCTTTGTCAAAACGACGTCTTATCAATAACTTGAAATAACTGACATTCGAAATCTCTTTTATATGATGAATCGCTTATTGCTGTATAGTTTCTCTTTATTGTCTTTCTCCAGTTGGACTCAATTTGGCGCTCCGCAAATCATCGATGACGGGAACAATACTGCAGGCATTACGCACATGATCTCAGCTGACTTCTCCAACAATGGTGAACAAGATCTAGTCGTATCACAAGGTTCCAGCGTCGACCAACTCACACTGTATCACAACGCCGGAAACGCCAATTTTTCTAAAACAACGATTGATCAAGCAATTGACGACCCCATAACCATCGATTGCGGTGATTTTAATAACGACGGATGGACAGACCTCATCGCATTAACGCAAAGTTCGGGTCAAATCTACTATTACAGCAATGACAATGGCACGCTGCAGAATCGCACTGCCATAGGTACTGTACAAAGTTTCGGCAAAGCGTTTGCTGTGGCTGATTTTGACAATGATAATGATTTGGATTTCGTGGCTATTGGTCAGCACTCCATTGATCTTTACAGAAATGACGGTAGCGCAGCCTTTACGATGGAAAATATTCTGACCACATCCTCCTCCCCTAATGTACTGGAATGCTTTGCCTTGCAAACTGCAGATATAAATGGTGATGGCGCCCTGGACCTGATCACTGGAGAAACCATTGGTCTGGTAACGTACATAAATGACGGCAGCGGTAATTTCACGGCACAAACCGTCTCTGAGACCCAACATCACACCATCAATGCTCTTAACATCATAGATGCCAACACGGACACCCTTCCCGACATTCTATTTCACGCCACTTCCGATATTGGAATATATCTGAACCAATCAAACAACAGTTCAGTTACTTTTAATTTTTACGATACACTTTCTACCGCTAACGCCAACACAATAAGTGGATTTAAAACGGGCGATTTCACACTCAATGCGCATGAAGATTGTTATTTCACTACGGAAGGTACTGCCTACTATATTGAACAAACGAATATACTGGACTTTTCAGCACGAGCCATTTTACACGCATCTAACTCGCTTTTCATCTGGGAAAGCCATACCGCTGACATCACTGGTGATAGCACGAAGGAACTCATTTGGGCTGCCGCCGGCGGCACGATTGCCTATCATGAACATCAATCGGCGTCTTCGAGATCCTCCTTTGTTCAGCACAACGCATTTGTCATTTATCCTACACCCTGTGATGGAACATTTTATATTGATCAACCCCAAAACACTGCTATAAGGACCATTCAATTATATGATTTAACCGGTAAAACGATCGCGACGGAAAAAAGTACAAATGGAAACACAACAATGGTTCACATGAAAAACCCTCAAACGGGCATTTATCTGGCACAACTCACGCTGAAAACGGGGTCTATCGTGCAGCGGCGTATTGTTGTCCAATAAATAACGTAATGTACATTGCGCTTATCCTCAATTACAACTTCTTTTTTAGAAAAGCCCCCGTGTGACTTTCTGGTACTTGCGCAACAGCTTCCGGCGTACCCTGAGCGACAAGTTGGCCGCCCTGTTCTCCTCCCTCTGGTCCGAGGTCGATGACCCAGTCCGCACATTTCACAATGTCCATATCGTGCTCAATAATGACGACAGAGTGTCCCACATCAATCAGTCGATTAAGAGAAATCAATAGTTTGCTCACATCATCAAAATGAAGTCCTGTTGTGGGTTCATCAAATATAAAAAGTGTAGGTGAAGGCTTTTTGCCTTTAGCGAGGAAGGAGGCTAGTTTTATCCGTTGTGCTTCACCGCCTGAAAGCGTTGAAGAAGGTTGACCCATAGAGAGATACCCCAATCCAACATCCACCAGCGGCTGTATTTTTTCCGCAATTTTTTGAGCAAGGCGTTGATCATCTTCATCAAAGAAGGCCAGCGCTGCTTCAATATCCATTTCTAAAATATCCGCTATATTTTTTTCGCGGTATTTAATTTCAAGTGCTTCTTCCTTATAACGTCGACCCTCGCAATTTTCACACGTCAAGTGAACGTCTGCCATAAATTGCATAGAGACTGTGATGATTCCTTCTCCTTCACACATTTCACATCGTCCGCCATCCACATTGAAGCTAAAATACCCCGGTTTCAAACCACGCATTTTTGCCAATTTTTGCCGTGAAAATAAATCGCGGATATCGTCAAATGCTTTAACATACGTTACGGGATTACTTCGTGTTGAGCGACCGATCGGATTTTGATCGACAAATTCTACCGCATCAATTTGAGAAAAATCACCTGTTAATTCATCGTGAGCACCTATTTTCTGACCATGCACTCCCAACTTTTTATTAAGTGCGGGGTATAAAATAGCTTTCACAAACGTCGACTTTCCAGATCCACTCACACCAGTAACACAAACCATCGTATGAAGTGGGATTTGAACACTGATGTTTTTTAAATTGTGTTCATTCGCACCAATGAGGTGCAACAGATCATTAGAGCGTCGTCGTTGAGCCGGCATTTCGATCATTCGCTTATCCGTTAAATAATCCGCCGTGAGACTGTTTTTTGCCTTTTTTAATTGTTTGTGCGTCCCCTGAAAAACGAGTTTCCCTCCATTAACGCCAGCTAGTGGGCCAATATCGAGGATTTCATCAGCAGCCTTCATGATGGCTTCTTCATGTTCAACTATGATCACCGTATTCCCAAGGTTTTTCAGTGCTTGAAGCACACCTACCAGTCGTGAAGTATCTTTTGGATGTAGACCAATACTCGGTTCATCTAAGATATACATGGACCCCACCAAGCTACTGCCCAATGAAGTAGCGAGGTTAATTCGTTGAGATTCCCCTCCGGAAAGTGAGTTGGCTTGTCGGTTCAATGTCAGATAACCCAGTCCTACTTCATTCAGCCAATTCAATCGGTTTTGTATTTCAGTAAGCACTCGCGAACCTATTGCCTTTTGGTGTTCTGTTAATTCAATATGTTCGAAAAAGGCCAGATTATCTTCAATGCTCGAAAGAACAATTTCAGCAATTGATCGCCCCCCGACTTTTACATAATTCGCATCTTTTCTTAGTCGCGTACCGTGGCAATCGGGGCACTGTGTTTTTCCGCGATAGCGAGCTAACATCACACGATAGTGTATCTTATAAGTCTTCCGCTTCAAAAAATCAAAAAAATGACGAATTCCTTTGATCCCTTTTCTACCATTCCAGAGCAGATCGTACTCTTCTGCTGTCAAGTTTTCGATGGGTCGATGAATGGGAAACTCAAGGTGTTGAGTGGCCGCGATAAATCGATCCAGGTATTTCCCCATCTTATTACCTTTCCAGGGCGCGACAGCTCCTTCGTAAAGCGACAGCTTTTTATTCGGGATGACGAGATCTTCGTCCACACCTATAACGGAACCAAAGCCTTCACAAGTTGGACAGGCGCCATAAGGGTTGTTAAATGTAAAGAAATGCAAATCAGGTTCAACAAATGTCATCCCATCCTTTTCAAATCGATTAGAGAAATGGAACAACTCATCGCTTTTTGGGAAGAACAGTTCACATATTTCATTGCCTTCAAGAAAGGCGGTCTGAACGGAATCCGATAATCGTGATAAAAAATCTTCATCCTCGTGTTTCACAGCGAGCCTATCGACCACCAGATCCATGGACTGAATGTCCGTTAAAGTGATTTTCAGTGCTTCATCAATGCGTTGTAACTCACCATTGATTCGCACTCTGGCAAAACCCTGTTCTTTAAATAACTGTAGTTGTTTTTCTACTCCATAACGATCAAAATTTTCAATAGGTGCGAGCACTAAAAATTTAGCTTTTGCCGGAAATTGTTGCACCGCCTCAACAACATCTGCCACCTGATCTTTGCGCACCTCTTCACCACTCACCGGAGAAATTGTTTTTCCAGCGCGCGCAAAAAGCACTTTAAGAAAATCATAGATTTCAGTCACCGTTCCTACCGTAGAGCGCGGATTAGTCGAGGTCACTTTTTGTTGAATGGCTACTGCCGGAGCCACACCTTTGATGAAGTCTACATCTGGTTTGTCGAGCTTACCCAGAAATTGCCGAGCATAAGCGGAAAGACTCTCAATATACCTCCGCTGACCTTCAGCGTACAAGGTATCAAAAGCCAGTGTAGATTTTCCTGACCCCGAAAGTCCAGTAATGACCGTCATTTTACCATGCGGAATTTTAACCTCCATGTCTTTGAGGTTATGCATTCGAGCTCCCTTAATATGGATAAAATCATTTGTCATCTTCACCACCATTTTGATCTTCTAAAAGTTGTTTCGCGTACATATCTGCATAAACACCATTTTGAGCTAAAAGTTCTTCGTGAGAACCTTCTTCAATTTTCTGTCCATGATCTAAGACTAAGATGCGATCGGCATTCCGAATAGAAGATACGCGATGACTGACGATGAGCGTGGTGTTCTTTTTAATCTGCGGTTTGATATTATCCAGAATTATTTCTTCCGTTTCGGTGTCTACCGCAGAAAGACAATCATCCAAAATAAGTAGTTTCGGTTCACGAATGAGTGCACGAGCAATAGAAATGCGCTGTTTTTGTCCTCCACTCAAATTCACTCCACGTTCTCCCAATATCGTATCAAGACCATTTTTAAATGTCTTGATGTTGTGCCAAACATGTGTCGTTTTCAGTACCTCCTTAATGGTGTCTTCATTTGCTTTCTGATGCGCCGAAAGACCAAATAAGACATTGTTTCTTATGGAATCTGAAAATAAAAACACTTCCTGCGGCACAACGCCTGTTTGTTTACGAAAATCATTAATATTGATGGATTTCAGCGGTTTTCCATCCACTCTTATTTCACCATCAATAGGATCAAATTGACGCATAAGTAGATTAATAACGGTACTTTTACCAGAACCTGTCCGACCCAAAATAGCCAGCGTCTCCCCGTTTTGGATAGAAAAACTCAAATCACGCACTGCTTCAATGCCAGAAGTAGGAAACGTATAGGAAACCTGATCAAAAACTACTTCTCCTTCAAAATGAAACGGTGCATCCGTTGGCGATTTAATCTCAGGCTCCTCTCTTAAAAATTCGTTGATACGTTCCTGACTTGCCGCAGCGCGCTGAATGATGGATGTTACCCACCCCACACTGGCAAAAGGCCAGGTCAGCATGTTTACATAAAAAATAAAAGCTACAATATCACCGCTTCTAATATCATTCTGAAGATCAAATGAAAGTATACCCCCAATATAAATGGTCAAAATCGTACTGAGACCGATCAAAAAGGTAATTGTCGGCATAAAGAAAGCATTGGTTTTGACCAAGTCCATATGCTTTTTGAGGTAAGTATCGGCATTCTCATCAAATACCTTCCGAAATCTTGCTTCACCGCTGTAGGCTTTAAGAACGGGGATTCCGGAAAAGGTTTCTTGAACAATGGTAGAAATGCGCGATTGTTGACGCTGCACGCGCTCGCTCTGACGATTCATACGACTGGAAACTTTGTATACCAGGAAAGACATAATGGGCAGCGGTGCCAGGGTATAAAGGGTTAATTCGATACTGATGTTCATCATTGAATAAATGGTGAACGTAAAAAGAACGGATAAGTTCACTGTATACATGACGCCAGGTCCGAGATACATCCGCACATGCGTAATATCCTCGGAAATGCGATTCATTAAATCTCCTGTATTATTTTTTTTGTAGAAATTATACGTCAAGCGTTGATATTGCTCATACACTTCATTTTTAAGGTCGAATTCTATGAACCGCGATACAACGATCACTGTTTGGCGAGTTAAAAAGAGAAAAATACCTTTCCCCAGTGATAAAGCAAGATAAATTCCTCCTAGCCACATGGCAATATTTGCCCAGTTTTCGACATTGAAATTTTCCTCAAACTGATTAACTGCATCCTTGACTATGAGGGGCATATTCACATAGAAGAAATTGGATCCAATGATAAATAATACACCGAGAAGCAGACGCCATTTATATTTAATGAAATATTTGTTGAGATAGCGGAGAGACTTCATCTATTAATTTTCTATTTTTGCACTGCAAATGCGCTTCATTTTGTGTGATGCAAAAGTAGCCATTTGATTTAAAAGAAGCGTAAAATAAGAGCATATTACAATGATAGAAACGAAAGAAGTAAGCGCTGAAGAACTCAAAGATAACCCCGTCATCGCGGCGATGAGCCAATATAACCACGAGCAGTTACTTTTTTGTAACGATAACGCTACTGGTTTAAAAGCTATTATCGCCGTTCATAACACCGTTTTAGGACCAGCTTTGGGAGGAACGCGCATGTGGATGTATAACAATGAACTCGAAGCATTGAACGACGTGCTTCGCCTTTCTCGGGGAATGACTTATAAGAATGCGATCTCAGGTTTAAATCTGGGTGGTGGAAAAGCCGTAATCATTGGCGATTCTAAACACATGAAGTCAGAGGCTTTATTTCGTCGATTTGGTAAATTCGTGAACAGTTTGGCTGGTAAGTATATCACAGCAGAAGATGTGGGCATTACCCCTCAAGACATGTCGTGGGTAAACATGGAAACAAATCATGTTGCCGGGCTGCCTGGAAAAAGTGGAGATCCTTCGCCTGTAACTGCTTTCGGAACTTATATGGGAATAAAAGCTTGTGCGAAGCAACAATTTGGCTCAGATGATTTGTCCGGAAAAAAGGTAGCTGTTCAGGGGATTGGTCATGTGGGAGAATACCTCGTAGAACACCTTTCAAAGGAAAATGCGGAAGTTATCATTACCGATATCAATGAAGATAACCTTCAGCGTGTTGCCAAAAAATATGGAGCCCAGGTAGTTGGTGTCGATGAGATTTATGATGTAGACATGGACATTTACGCACCTTGTGCCCTGGGAGCGACTGTAAATGATAACACGCTTTCGCGCTTAAAATGTTCAATCATTGCCGGAGCTGCTAACAATCAGTTGGCTGACGAAAAGGTTCACGGTAAAGCCGTATTAGATAAAAACATTGTTTATGCACCCGACTTCGCATTGAATGCAGGAGGAGTAATTAATTGCTATGCTGAGGTGACAGGTCAATCTTCATCATGGGCCATGAATAAGGCCGAGGAAATTTATGATACAATTGGCACTATTATTCAACGGGCAGCTAATGAAAATGTACCTGCTTATGCCATCGCCAACAAAGTAGCAGAAGAACGCATTTCATCAATTGGTCAAGTAAAATTACCGTACTAGTAGGGCATGTTAAATAGAAGACATTTACGAATAAAAGTACTGCAGACGCTTTATTCTTTCGCTCAACGCGAGGATATGGATTATGTGAAAGCAAAGAACGAACTGCTCAAAGCAGTTGAGAAAATGTACGATTTGTATATTGCTTTGCTATTGATCTTTCCTGAGCTTAAAAATAAAGGTGAGCACCGTATTGAAGAGAACAAGAAGAAGTTATTACCAAAGGAAGAGGATTTGAATCCCAACCGTAAGTTCGTCGATAGTGCAATTATACAAATTATTGAAGAACAAGCGGAGCTACGTCACCAATCGGAATCTCGCAAGGTTAATTGGGTTGGCGCAGAAGAGCAAGAATTGTTGCGTAAAATGTATAATGCGCTCAAGGATTCAGAAACCTACTTCGAGTTTATGGACAACGACGTTTCCAGTTTTGAAGAAGACAAAACGTTTGCTGTTCAACTTTTCAAACACGAAATAGCAAATTTCCCATTGCTGTATGATTACCTGGAGGAAAAAAGTATCTACTGGTTGGATGATATTGACTTGACTTGCTCCATGGTACTCAAGACAATCAAAGGTTTTAAGGAAGATGATGAAACCCCTTCCATTCTCCCGCTATATAAGCCCAATGACGACGAAAAAGAGTTTATTGAGGTTTTATTGAAAGAAACGATTCGCATGGAAAGTGACAACTTAAAGCTTATCGATAGCCTCACCAAAAATTGGGAGCTCGATCGCATTGCGAAAATGGATATGCTACTAATGGAAATGGCAATCACTGAATTACAAGTATTTCCCAATATTCCAACGAAAGTAACGTTAAACGAATATATTGAAATATCTAAGTTTTATTCTACACCAAAGAGTAATGTTTTTATTAATGGCGTTTTGGATAAAGCGATCTCAAAACTTAAGGATGAAGGTAAAATCAAAAAAATAGGACGCGGTCTTATGGACTAATCTGTATTAAGGAATGAAAATGATGTTTAAATATTTTGGAATACTTTTTCTAGCCAGTCTTCTCTTCAGTTGCACAGGTGGTGAAGACTCTGCGAAAATAGGTCAATACACCACTTTCTCCATTGACAAAGTTTACGATGCAGGAAAGGTGGCTAAAGGAGAACTCATACAAGCCACTTTCGAAGTGAAAAACACAGGTACCTACCCACTGATTATTGCTGATGTACAAGAATCGTGCACCTGCACGGTTTCAGATTATCCGCAGGATCCCATTGAACCGGGAGAAACGGGTACGATTAAAGCGACAGTCAATACAGATGAAACAAACCGAGGAAACATAAAAAAACCGATTGAAATAACAGCTAATACAAGACCATCTACAACAGAAGTTAACATCATCGCACAGGTGATTGATTAAAATTTATAACAATTAATAAAAACGAGTAATTATTATGGGAGAAGGAACGAGTCAAATTATCATGTTGGTACTCATATTAGGAGTGTTTTACTTCTTTATGATTCGTCCACAGATGAAAAAACAGAAGGAACTTAAGAAGTTTCGTGAAGGCCTTAGTGAAGGGGATAAAGTTGTCACTATTGGAGGAATCCATGGCAAGATTCTCGAAGTAAACGACACCAATGTGCTATTAAATTGCGAAGGCAGTACCAAGTTGCGCGTCGAAAAATCAGCGCTAACAAATGGTACAGACGGTCAGCAGTTAGGTCAAAAGAAATAAGATCAACACAATGAACCAAAAAGGGCGAATTGAACACTCAATTCGCCCTTTTTATTAGTCGTCACTCCGACGCTCTTCACGTCGCTCCCGACGTTTTTCTCTTCTTTCTTTTCGTCGCTTTTTGCGCATCTCCCTTCGGTTCTCGCGCACTCTCTTTTTATACGCTTTTCGATCTTTTCGATAATGCTCGCGATCGACCGTTTCAAAGGTGGAATCGTACTCCACCACACCATCATTTAAATCATTGATGACACATTCAAGTACAAAATCTTCATTATTGGGATCATAAGTGGCTTCAAGGTTTTGATCAAACATCCCCGCCATCCCTGTAAAGATTGCAGCTTGTGTTTTGCCTTTGTAGGTACTAATAATCTCCTTTACAGTCATACCTGTTTCTCTATATATCAATTTGGTCAACACCTTTCCCTCAGAAACATATAACTCCCGAAGTAAAAATTTAAAATCATCTTTTAACTCGCGATGGGTTTGACGAGCTACTTTGCGTTGTTTGCGCTTTTTATCTCTCTTCTGTATTTCGCGATCGAGGGAGTCAATCACCTTAGCAGCATGAAGAGCCAATGGGTACACCTTCTTCGCCCGTTTCATATAATAGCGGTACTGAAAATCAAAATTACTCGGCATTTCTACCGTTTCGAAATACTGTACAGACTTGATCGTACTATCCTGAAGGAAAAGACTATCTAAATCCTCCTTTTGTGCATATACAAAAGCAGGAGCAATAGTAAAAAATAGAATTATCCATCGGTTGATCATAGCCGTTTCACTTATTTCTCTTATATTTAGTAACGTAAATAGAATTACAAATATTTTGCCATGAAATTAAAAACACACTACTTCGCCTTTATTTTTATAGCAATTGCCTTTTCAATGGGGTGCAAAAATTCAGATAATTCTGATACGACCAACGAAAATAAAGAACAGGACACCACACAAACAAAAGAAGAAGATGAAAATTTAGCTTCCGACACCATCACTGATAATGAGGAGGTGATCGATACTATATCTGAGCAATACGAAGATCCTGCAGTACAGGAAGCACATGAAGAAATCGTTAAAAAGTATGGAACTCAGTGGGATTTTTGCACCTGTGTTCGTAAAAATGATAGTGTGAACTCAGCTATGCTCGCTGATGGTGTGTCTGATGAAAAAATGGATGCATTGTTTGAACGCTCTGCTCAAATAGATGAAAAATGTAAAGGGTTATTGATCCAACCCAACGCAACCCCTGAAGACAGGGCAAAACACGAGGTTAAAGTGAATAAATGCCTGGAGGATTAGACTAAATCGTACAGTGGAGTATTGATACTTCTATTTCAACGAAAAATGTTTTTCCGCTTCATCAGCGACGTAATCTCCGATCGCTAAAGAAGCAGTGGCTGCGGGTGACGGCGCATTGAGCACGTGTATCGAATGCCCGTGATATTCAATTCTAAAATCATCTTTAGTATCACCATCTGTCCCCAATAAAAGCGCTCTCACACCAGACCTTCCTGGCTTGATGTCATCCATTGTTAATGATGGAATCAAACCCTGCAGCGTTTTGAGGAATAGTTTCTTTGAAAAAGCACGTCTATACTCATCGATTCCAAATTTCATATTACTAAAAAATAACTTCCACGTTCCACCGTAAGTGAGTGCATCAAAGGTGTCTTTCCAACTGAAATCAGTTTTCCCGTACCCTTCTCTTTTAAAGGTGAACACAGCATTTGGTCCACACTCAATTTCGCCATCTGTCATGCGTGTAAAATGAACTCCCAAGAAAGGGAAATCTGGATTTGGTACGGGATAGATCAAATTCTTGACCTTGTGTTTTGCCTGATCAGTAAGTTCATAGTAATCACCTCTAAACCCAACAACCTGCTCATCAAGATTAACACCATCTTTCCTCGCCAGGCGATCAGCTTGCAGTCCAGCACAAAAAACGAGATGCTTCGCTTTAAACTTCTGTGTAGCTCCCACAACAGTATTTGCATCAGCTCCTTTTTCGACTGCTATAACTTCTTCACCCAAGACCGTTTTCGACTGTTCATTGATACCCTGTGCAATTTCGATCATCTTTTCAGTAGCTCTGCGATAATCAATGATTCCCGTCACTGGAACCCAAATGCCGGCAACACCTTCCACATGAGGTTCGTGCTCTTTGATTTGATCAGCATTTATTTTTTCGATTCCTTCAATACCATTTTCAATACCGTTCTCGAAAATTTTATCCATGTACGGTATTTCCTCCTCTTTAGTCGCCACAACAACCTTTCCACAAACATCGTGAGGAACGTCATTCTCTTGTGCAAACGCTACCAATTCGCGCCGTCCTTTAACGCAGTTCTCCGCTTTTAGCGACCCCGGTTTATAGTACAACCCCGAATGGATTACACCCGAGTTGTTCCCCGTTTGATGATCGGCAAAAACATCTTCTTTTTCGATCAAAATAATATTGAGGTGTGGATTGCGTTTTTGCAGCTTGTAAAAAGTTGCTGCTCCTACTATTCCACCACCAATAATTGCTACGTCGTACACTTGATTATCCACGATAAACTATTTTGGACAAAAGTAATAAATCTGTCCATGTCTGCTGTGCGAAATGATTGAATTCGTATAGAATTTGTCAATTGAGGGTCGAATAATTAACGGTTTATATTTTCACTCCAATAACGCAAACATCATCGAGTTGTTCTATATCACCTTTCCAATTCTCAAAGGCATCTATTATCACATTTTTTTGTTCTTGCATTGGCTTCCAACTATTTTCCAGCAAAATTTTCTTAAAGGTCATTGATTTCATTTTCTTCCCGCCTTGCTTACCATCAGGCAGGTCTTCTCCCCCAAACTGATCGGAATAACCGTCACTGAACATGTAGAGTTGATCGCCCTTCTCGATGTGTATTCTATGACTTGTAAAAGGAGATTTATCACCGAACAATCCAACGGGCTGTTTATCGGCTTTAACTTCAATCAGCGTATGATCGGAATGCTGAATTTTAGTTATTTTTGTTTTTGCCAAAATCTCTTTTTCGTAACTTTCAATATCATCATTGCTCTGTTTAATAATCCAAATTGGATTATTTGCCCCAGCCCACCTTAGAGAAGCATCAGAAGTATCCAAAACACCAAGACTTATGTCCATACCGTCCTGAACAGTGCCTTCTGTTCTTGAAAAAGTATCAATCACGATATCGCGAGTGATATCCAATATTTTTGCTGGATCTGTTTGCTGCATTTCGCGAACAGCCTTATTCAATGCGTTTACACAAACCAGTGAAACCATAGCTCCAGGAACTCCGTGACCAGTGCAGTCAGCTGCAGCAAAAAAGATCAATTGCTCGTCCTTATTTCTGGGGTGTGTAAGGTGTTCAAACCAATAAAAGTCTCCTGATACGATATCTTTCGGTTGAAAGAAAACAAAACCGTTCTCAAAATATTTTTTAACGACTTCTTCAGATGGAATTATCGCTTTCTGTAGCCGCTTGGCATACTGAATAGAATCAACAATTTCGAGGTTTTTATCCTCTACAACTCGCTTCTGAAATTCCACTTCGTCCTTCTGTGCATTGATGATGTCATTTGACCGTTGTTTAATTCGGTTACTTTTAAACAACAATAATACTAAGCCTCCCATCAGTACTATACCTATACCGCCACTTAAAATATAAATATTTTGTTTTTGGATTTTTTGCCGTTGAATTCTTTTTTCCTGTTTCAATTCCATCTCGACCTGAACGGATTTCAAACTGTCCTCCACTGCCTTCTTTTCATATTCATATTGAGCTTCTTTTCTGGCTATAGCTTTATTGTTCTCTTGATTGAGCATCTTATATTTCAAGCTATCATAAGCCGCATAAGACTCCAGTGCCTTTGAATAATCCCCTTTATCCTTGTATAACCTGATGAGTTTAGAATGAATAGCCTTCAACTGTTCAACATAATCAACCTTTTCTGCCATGTCCAGCGCCTTTTTGTAATATCCAAGGGCTTTTTCAGTGTCACCTTTTCTCAATTCAATGTCGCCACGTCCCACTTCTGATTGAATCAAACCTAACATATCTCCTGTTTCTTGATCCAAACGACTCGATATCTTGAAATAATAATCCGAACTGTCCAAATCTCCTTTGTTCTTATAAGATATAGCCAGATTATAGCTTGATTCGGCACGGCCTGATTTGTCTTTTATACCTTCTCGAATGTCCAAAGATTCTTTAAAATAATCGATTGCTACATCCAACTGATCATTTTTTTTAGCTACTAAACCTAAATTATTAAGCGATCGAGCAATAATCCTTGGATAGTTTAAGGTTTGAGCATATTCCAGAGCGCGTTTAAAGTGTTTTTCAGCTTTATTAAAATCATTGTTTTTTCGATACATGAGTCCAATCATATTAGCAGCACCAGCCAAGCCAGCAGTGTCTTTCGCTTTTTCGAATGCACTTAACCCGTCAAATGCGCAGTCGAAAGCCTTTTTTAGGTTTCCTTGCATGGAATAAACGTGACCAAGGTTTAGATAGGCAGCCCCAGCTCCTTTAACGCCTCCATGCTTTTTATGCAATTCAATGACTTCATTAAAAATCTTAATAGCTTTCTCATTATCACCTTTAGCCGAATAAATATTAGCCAGGTTATTTAAGTTTGTTTTAATTAACTTAATATCATTCTGTTTTCGAGAGATTGCCAAAGATTTTTGGTAATAGTCTATAGCAAGCGAATCATTACTAAAAGAGCTCTCTAAGAAACCGAGCCAACCATAAGCTTCACCCACACCATCGCCGTAATCAATTTCCTTTGATAATTCCAGGGTTTTTTGTGCAATTTCGTAGGTTTTATCAAAATCTTTAGCATAGTTTTTCTCCATAAAGGAGATGTAAGCATCTACTTTATTAGAATCTAACGGCATACGCTCTATTCGCTCATACAGTGAATCTTGCTCGTGCTGTTGAGACAACATCTGTGAGTTGTTTAAGACAAATAAGCCCACCATTAAAATTAATGACAATCGAATATACCTCATGATGACTAAGGTAATAAAAAATTCAAACGATACCTTTTCTAGATTATCGTTGAATGTTGATTTTAAATCACTACTGTCCGATAAAACTTTTTTGAAAAGCGGGATCTCCATTAAGGATTTCCCGCTTTTTGTGTAATTTAGTTTT
>CAJXMN010000012.1 GCA_913056215.1 uncultured Flavobacteriales bacterium
AGGTAATGCCTCGCGGGCACTTGAACTTATTGACGAACGTTGTGCGGAACTCAATGCTGGATTTGTACTTACATCATTAGGTGATCAACACGAATATGATTACGATCGTGAATTAAAACTATAGCCATGTTAAAGAAAATATTGTTTTCCTATCAAAATAAAACCCAGCTGATCGTAGCGATGATTGGGTCTTTTTTAGGTTTCACCTTTTTGATCACCTCCATTCATTACCTCATACGTGTCAATGAATTTGGTCGCGGTGAAGAAATATTGGGAAACAACACGGTAATTGTTCAAAAGAAAGTTTCAGCTTACAACAGCATGAGCATTTCCAAAACAGATTTCTCAAAGAGTGAAATCGATAATATCAAAAAACAGGATTTCATCGCTTCTGCAGAGCCTATTGTTAGCAATAGTTTTGGCGTTTCACTGCAAACTGACAGTGATCTCGTCCCCTATTTTCGCTCAGATGTTTTTGTACAGTCGATGGACCCTTCTTTCACAAAAATTAATGCTGAAGAGTGGGATTGGGAAGAAGGTGATGACTTTGTACCAATTGTACTTCCTCGTGATTTTTTAGTCATGCTCAATACCTTCGCCAGTGCTAAAGGTATTCCGCAAGTATCTGATGAGTTGGCTAAATCTATTGATTTTAAATTCACCTTATATAATGACGATAAAAAAAAGTGGGAACAAGTAAAAATTGTAGGATTTACTAATGAAGTTTCCGCCATTTTGGTACCCGCTTCATTTATGAAATACGGTAACAACAATTTCCCCACATCTACGCCTTCAAAAATAACGCAGTTGATGATGCGCGTTAAAGAAGGCAAATTTGGTGATTTCGAAAACTTTATGGATCGCCGTTCACTTTCTTCCAAGGAAAGTTCCATGGTCGTTGGAAAATTAAAAAGTGTAGCGGGGACCTTGTTTTCTGTACTCATAGGCATCAGTGTAATCACCGTCTTTCTGGCCGGACTGGTACTCGTGCAATACGCACAACTTATCATTTCCAAAAACGCCTATGAAATCCAGACATTACTGCGGATTGGGTATGCACCCAAAACTATCACCATGGCTCTCACCAAGTATTTTGTGGTGGTTTTTGCCATCATCACAGGATTGAGTATCCTGGTTTTTGCGATTGGTAAATATTTTATTGATGATTTACTGGTTCAAGGCGGTATTCATATCGATAGCACTTTTACATTCATGAGTTTTGCAGCTGTCATTTTAGCTTTTATTATTTACACATTAGTCAATTACTGGAATGCTCGAAAAGGCGTTTTAAAAACCTAGCCTATTTCGTTAAAATTGTGTTAAACAGAAAACCTATTATAAACAGAAGACGTCTGATTAGTAAATACAAGTTATATTAGCAATTAAAATTAACAATTATGAACCGGATTTTTGCAGTACTCACACTTATATGTTTCGCGACACTTATTCACGCACAGCAGCTGAAGTTTAAAGTAAAAGGAGCTCAGGATACTACTGTTCACCTGGTGAAGTATATCGGAAGCAAAATGTATTATGCCGACACTGCGAAAATGAAAGACGAAGTCGTGACATTTGATGGAGGTAAACAAGATCCTGGGGTACTAGCGCTACTTTTACCTGGTCAAAAGTTTTTTGAATTCGTTTATAATGATCAACCGATACATCTGGTGACTTCTGGACCCGATTTTCGCGAAAATATGAAGGTTAAAAAGTCAAAGGAAAATGAGATCTTTTACGAATACATTAACTTCATGAAATCCAGTACGGATGAAGCACGCGCACTCAATCAAAAAAAAGCGGGAATCGATCCGGAAAACAAAGCCGAACTTACGAAAATAAGCTCTCAACTAGAAGCCAAAGGCAAGGAAGTTAAAGCCTATCAAAAAAACCTCGTCAAGGAAAACCCAGAAACTTTTGTAGCCAAAATCGTTAAAATGTCGACCGACGTCGAAATCCCTGAACCACCACGCAATAAAGATGGTTCTCTTAAAGATTCTGCTTTTCAGTATAATTATTTCCGCGATCACTATTTCGATAATATCGATTTAAAAGATGATCGAATTGCAAACACACCTGTTTTTCAGCGTAAACTGGAATACTATTATTCCAAAAAGATGTTACCACAACATCCCGACAGCTTGATCAAATATCTATCTCGTGTTGTCGAACAACTCGAGGAAGGAAGTGAAATGTATCGTTTTGTGGTGACCAACATTACTTCGAACTATGAGAAATCTAAAATCATGGGAATGGACAAAGTGGTTAATCACTTTATTGCAAATTACTTCTGTGCACTCGGCAAAAATGGTTCTCCTAAAGGTTATTGGATGGATAAAGAAAAATTAGAAGAGATTTGTAAGGATACCAAGAAAAGACAAAAATTAGTACAGGGTGAAGTACCTCCCAATTTGATCTTACCCGATTCTACCAATCAAAAATGGTACAATTTGCATGAACTGGAAAGTGAATATACAATCCTATACTTCTGGGATCCTGGTTGTGGACACTGTAAAAAAGTGACGCCGAAATTGCAGAAACTGTACGCTGAAAAGCTCAAAGACCGCGATGTTGAAGTTTTTGCCGTAGGTAAAGCTACTGGTGACGATTTTGAGGATTGGAAAGCGTTCATTAAAAAACATGGATTGTCATTTATCAATGTGGGTGTTACTCAACCGATTTATGAGCAAGCTCAGAACGACCCGCGTAGTCTAATCCCTTCTCAGACAACATTGGAGTCTATTAATTATCAGGATACTTATGATATCTATTCGACTCCACGCGTTTGGATTTTAGATAAGGATAAGAAGATCGTCGCAAAATCCTTAAGTATAGCGCAAATGGAGCGTTTCCTCGATCGTCTGCAAGGTGAAGAAGATGCTGAAAAGTTATTTGAACAGGAAGAAAACAAAGCAGAAAACCAGAATGACAAAAAATAAAAGCGTTGTCGTTCTTGGAGTATCAGTAGCTTTAGTCATTTTACTCAACGCATGTTCATCATTCAACCCAGGAGATCATCTCGTTTCTATTGACGCATTTACAGTAGAAAAAAACTTGATGGAGAATGGAGAAAAAGTCGAATTGCTGGGTGTTTCGGATCGATTAGAAAAACATGCCGAATACAACTTTTATCGATTGGCCGTTGTGCGATCATTAAAAAGTGGCGATACGAGCTGTGTATTTTCGCCGGTTTTTATCAGCCGAGCATCGAAAAAAACACAATTCGTGAACGGTGATGGATTCATCGGAGGTCTCCTCTCGCATACTAACGAAGATGAACGTATCCAACAGATAAGAGATAGTGAGATTAAATCACCCCAATTTAATGCAGTTTTTGTAGATCCAATGTTCTTCGATATTGACGTCACCCAATTCCCTGCAACTATTGGTTTTGTAGGAATAAAGTACAGCGAAGGTCAAAACTAAAACACCGAATACAATGGGACGTAACTCGGATTCTAGGTCAATCGTTTTACAAAAATTATAATAGGTACATTTTTTTATAGTACGGTCTAAGGCTTTATGCAAAAAATTAACGATATTCAGAATTTTATTCAACAGCTTTCACAGTATCCTTCGGATAGAACCGTTTTCAACCCCTATTATGGTAAGGAGTATGAAAGTAACATTCGGCGTCATAATTTAACCCTTTATCTTCAACAGATGACAGCGCTGAATCCTACCGTTTTATTAATGGGTGAAGCACCAGGTTATAAGGGATGTCGAAAGACCGGGGTCCCATTTTCAAGTGAACATCTTCTCCGGCATCATTCTTTTTTTAAACAACGCGCATATCATTTCATCCCTTCCAGCGAACCGCTAACTAAAGAAAATTCAGCTACCATGATCTGGGATGAACTGCAGCACTGGAAACGCCCACCCCTCGTATGGAACAGCTACCCCTATCATCCGCATCTGCCAGATCAAGCAAAAACCAATCGTTCTCCGCGGCAAAAAGAAGTTCTGGAAGGACGAGTCCCTTTGAAACAACTCATGACCCTGTTCAACATCGAACACATCATAGCCGTTGGTCGCAAAGCAGAACAGCAAGCCGAACAACTGAAGTTCGACCACACCTATGTTCGCCACCCTTCCTTTGGCGGAAAGCAATCCTTTAAACAGGGGATGAAAAGATTACGGATTGAACGAGGATGAAGCAACTCAGACGATACTCTCGTTTTGCACCTATTTTTAAACATCGTATTCCCAAAATATCACTATTTTTGCCAAAAATTAAACTATGTCGGACAACACTATAACGGTGTATATCATCGATCGTGATGGCAAAAAGCACGAACTGGAAGCTCCCACAGATATGAATATGAATATCATGGAGCTCTGTAAATCATACGAGCTCCCCGTAGAGGGTACTTGTGGTGGAATGGCTATGTGCGCTTCGTGTCAATGCTACCTGGAATCAGACCACGAACTGGACGAGCAAAGTGATGACGAACTCGACATGTTGGATCAAGCCTTCTTTGTCGAAGATAATAGCCGCTTAGGCTGCCAAATACCGATTACAGAAGACATTGATGGCATCACATTGCGACTAGCCCCCGCGAGCTAATTTCGAACTGTGATTTTCAATATCCTATTTAGAATTATTCAATCCAAACCGCGTTACACAAGGAGTACGAATAATTCGTACTCGAAAATGAATGTTTCTTTGCTATAAATTATACATCACTCCAAAACGGAACATAAAGACATTCCAACCATCTCTACTTTTGATCTCATCGGCGTACCGTCTGGTATTAAATTGGTATGACATAAACTCTCGTGCCGTCTGTGGATTAAGACCTTCTGCGTTAAGCTCATTGTAATCAGAGTCTGGTCGTTCGTAACTACCCTCAAAAAGGAAATCTAAATGCGTATCCAGCCCCACTTGTAAATAGACATCTTCGGCTACAGCGAAGCTACCTGTTAAACCATACATCATGCTGATTCCCCTGTAAGTATTCGAATAATCCTCAGGATATTGCACCGTCTCATACGTATCTGGAAAATCATAAATCGGATCATTAGGATTCGAAACATTCAAATTATAAACCCCCGTATACTTACGATCATGGTTCATAGAATAAAACTTCGGACCAATAGCAAAAGTGTGTTTAATTCCAATGGGTAACAATGACTTTTTAGGGGTCCAATTCAGTGAAATAAGAGGAGCCACAGAAGTAAATACGGGAGATTCAATTTCTGATCCAAAAGTAAAAGGTGAAGACGTATTACCAGAGTTCGATATCCGATCTACGGACGTTTTAAAGGATTGCCACTGTACCAGTAATCCTAACGCAAATCGTCTACTAAAGAGGTATTCATAGTGAAGGTGTACCTTTCCATTATAACGAAAGTTCCGCTCTTCCAGACGCTCTAAACTCTCATCCCACTCCACTATCGGATCCATTATTAAAAGACCAGCACCTACACTCCCTGAGAAGGAAGCACTTAACATGTGCTTGTTTTGTGCCATCGAAGGGTTTTGGCCAAATAAAAAGAGGAAAACTATTCCAACAATACAACTATTCTTCATAAGACTTCGGCAATTGATTTAAATAATATTGTAAAACGTGATACATATTGAGTTTGCTCTTACTTCCATTCAATACTTTCGTTTGAACCGCTTCAATATCAAAATAGTCACTACTGATATCAAATAACCCAAACGTGTATTCTACCTCATTTCTTTTGAGGATTCGCGAACCTAATTGATAGGCGAAAAGTGGCGGTATATAGATAGTATACACCATTGAAAAAGTCAGCACAGGTTGCTTTGTACCTTCAATTAAGAAAATCCCCAGGTTCGTGGTATTATATTTCTCGCGGAATTCTATCAACTGATCATACTCCACCGGAAACAAATTAACGTCATCGAAAAAAGTTATTTGACGAATACTATTCATAGCAAAGCTTTGGTCATTCAAATATTCTGCATTAGAAAGACCGTGATTTTTACTCGATAAAGTGGTGTAATTCACACTGGTTTCCATGGTTGACTTTGCCAATTTCTCCTCGAGATACTCTGCTGCCGAGAGGGACTGCTTTACCTTCTCATCGCCACTTCCTTTGTATAGGGATACCTCTGGAGAAAGCAGGACGATATCATCGATTTCGCGGCGCATTCCATACTTAGCGAATTTCTTACGTCGTTTTTTCTTTTCACTCCTCCGCATATTATCAAGCCAATCCTCATACTCCTCTTGTTCCTCAACTTCTTTTTCAAGGCTGTTATACGTTTCCATAAAGTTACTGTCGATTACATCCGATAGTCCGTATAGATAATATTCATCAAGATTAAAGGAATCCTGTACAATTGCAGCTGTCTCCGGGTCATTTTGTGAACGAATTTTTTCGTATTTAGACATTTTTTCATCTTCCTCTTCTTCCTTTTCACCTCCTTCATTGAGTGCCGCCAGACTATCGGCACGATGAATAGAATCTTTTACCGTATTAAACTGATTCAGGCCTTCGTCCAATGTCAAGTCTTTATAATCATCTGGTTTAAACTTATCTGCTTTGGCTAATTCCTGTATAGCAAATTTGTATATTTTCTTCAATTCCTCATCTTCCGGGAATTGTGTTTTAATATCATAAATACTTCTCAATGCCATCGAGTACAAAGCAGGACGATAGGTTCCGCGGACCAACTGAAATAGCTGATGCGGCGGTCCTTGTACTTTGGAAGGTTTGGTGATTTGTTTGTAAAATTTACCACCTTCACGCAACGAAATCAGCTGCGACCAAGCTTTTGCTTTGGCCACCTGAATGTATCGATTATCTGGATATTTTTCTTCCAACAAAAATGCAGAGTACAACGCATCAACTGGCTTCGCGCGCAACAAGTCATTACGCAACGATTCAAAGCGCGCAATATCGCGAACGTGTTTGAATTCTTCTTCACTTACACTATAAACAAGGTCACCCCAACTGGAGTATTCATCTACCCAATGTTCAAGTTTTTCGCGTCGAGAAGCAATATTCGGGTGAGAACTTTTAGAATCGTCGTAATCTTCCTCAAAAGAAATTCTGGGAAATTCACTCGTAAAGAACTCCTCTGGAATTTTATACATATCGGTATTGAAATAATCCAGAGGCATATCTACCAGGTCAAACGGGAGATAAGAATAGGATAAAACATCGAAAACATTGTATAAATCGTCCAAATTATAACCTGCTTTGTTGTAGACGGCAATCCCCATACTATCGGCACTGTATTCTTTATCTTTAGAATATTTGCTCAATGCTTTGATACGACGTGAATAACTGCCGCCCTCATTCATTACTTGTATACGTTCCTTGAACTTGGTAATATTATGCTCCAGTTTATAATGTGAAATCTCGTGCGCCAATATGTAGGCCAATTGTGCTTCATTTTCGAGTTGTGCGATCAAACCTTGCGTCACAAAAACCACGCCCTGCTGCGTCACAAAAGCATTGACGACGTTAGAGCGCATGGTAAAAAACTGCAGTCCCGAAAGGTCGCCATCAGATTCCATGAGCTTATTCCCCACGTCACTGACATAATTAGTGATTGGATCATTAAATAAGACGAGACCAGAGTTCAAAAGCTTATTCAACTCAACATTAATATCCTCATAATATTCTTGTGATTTTGCGTAGCCGACTCCTTCGATACGCTCTCTTTTGTGCTTATCTAACTCATCAATTAGAGAGTTTGTTATGATGTCAGGTACAGGACCTTTACATTTTAAATTATGATAATTGTTCAGGTCGTATTTTTGCGACCATCCAAGATTTGACATTACTAATAATGCAGTAATAATTAATACAATTCGCATGGTTGTTATTCTTTTATTTCTTGTGGTATTTCGCATACCGGTATAGGTATCATTTTATGTCTATTCGCTCCATGAAGCCGGTTATAGATGTCAAGTACTTTTTTAGATCGATCATTGAGCTGATTGACATCACCTGTAAATCTCATGGCCCATTCCAGTTCATCATAGGTGGCTCCAATTTGATCTTCATCACTGCGTCCATCACCCCACAAGCCATCAGTAGGAGGGGCACTCAGAATTTCAGGAATAACGTTGAGGTGCTCGGCGAGTGCGTAAACTTCAGATTTCATGAGATCCGCTATCGGACTAACATCTACTCCACCATCGCCGTACTTTGTATAAAACCCAACACCAAAATCTTCTACTTTATTTCCTGTCCCAGCTACGAGTAGTCCATTCGACTGACCAATAGCATAAAGCGTCGTCATTCTCAATCGCGCTCTGGAGTTAGCCATAGCCATTTGATCTTTAGATGTCACACTGGGCATATCACCTTCAAAATGATCGAAAGTTTTTGTGAGGTCAATTTCAAGACCACTTACATTTTCAAATTGTTCTGAGAGCTGATCGATTTGTCGTTGAGATCGACTAAACTCTTCAGAAGTCTGCCGTATAGGCATATTGAGCAGCATCACCTGTTGACCAGTCCTTGCACACAACGTAGAAGTGAGCGCTGAATCTACACCTCCAGATACACCCACAATATAACCTTTCAAAGGTGTTTCAGATAAGTAGTCAGTTAACCAACCAACAATGTAATCTACTACGCGATCTTTATTTTGCAAAGCAAGTAATTCAGAAATTAAAACAAGATGGCTACTTTCATCAATAATTGACTTTGACGCAAAGATGGTGTAAAGTACTCTCGATTGTCTTTATCATTATACGGACCATTATAGAGTGACATATTTTTTTGGTCATCTCCTGTCAATGCTTCCTGTTGATGCACTTCTGAAATCCCGTAATAAAAACCCAATTCTCCAACAAGCACCGTACTTCCCGTAATATTCCATTCAGCTCCTGCAGAAAGACCAATCGTCCCTTTGTAAAGTGACAGAGATCCAGGAATCTGCATATCCTCCAACTCTGATTGACTCTCACCTTCATTGGGAAAACTCTTTCCGAAATTATCACCGCGAGTGGTTAGCAAGAAACTATGGCGCATACCAAATTTACCAAAATACCGCATATACCCCAAGTAATTAGTTTGAAAACGCAACATGGTTGGTATTGTTAAATAGATACTTCTGTAACGACGTTCTTCCAAGAAGAAACGACCTTCACCTGTATTTGATTGATAACCTTCATCATCAGTATTCCCGCGTTGTAACACCTCTTTATCCGAATAGTCAAAATAAGCAGTATCATTAAAACGGTTTCTAAAACGATTGAAATCAAACTCTAACCCCGTAGAAAGTGCAATATTCTGAGCAAAGTGCCAATCCAGGTTCATTCCAGCCATAAAGTCACCTCCTACCTTGGGATCAATCGCAGTAGTTTCAGGATCGTTAAAATTTAGCCCTGCACCCAGTGTTAAACCCGCCAGCACTTTCTTCTCCCCTGCTTCCTGTGAAATAGCACTAAAAGCAAAAAGGGACGCACCCAATAAAATCAATAAGTTTTTCATAATTTTGAAATTCGTTTTCGCAGTTTCGAAAAATTCATAGTCGAATTGCAATAATAGGTATATTTCATGAAGAAAAGAAAAACTTTTTTACTCATTCTATTTTTGTCCGGCTTTTTTGCAAGCTGTGATACCAACCCGTTATTGGTAGATATTACTGAAAAGCAAGTCGCCATAAACTACATCAATGTCGATGACGCATTCGCCAACGCGACGCTAGCCGAAACAGAAAAAATGCACCATCATTTTATAGACTCCCTTGACCCACTCTACCTCTTTGAAATACAGCAAAATCTGAGAGCACCCAAATCTGATACGTTGCACAAGGCGATCCACCGATTCTATCATGCTGAATATATTCGTGCTCTGGAGGAAGCCAAGTCTTCCCTGCATCCACACCTGTCGTTATTAGAGAATCGTGTCAATAAAGCTTTCCGTTATCTAAGCGTCCATTTTAAGAAGATGCCTATTCCAGGACAAATTATCTATATGAATAAATTGTTTAGTAATATTCATTGCTCAGATAGCGCGGCTTCCATCGGACTGGAATCTTATATTCCACAAGGTCATGATGTGCTTAACAAAATTCCAAAGAGTCAACTTTACGAATGGCAACGCGAGCGTATGGATAAAGCTTATATCCCTCGAGACATCGCTATGAACTGGATTCAAGTCCATCTATTTAAAGAAATTGATAAAAAATTAGCAGAACACATTGTTCAGGCGGGCAAAATTCTTTACGCGATAAACGCTGCTTTTCCCAAAGCCGAGCAAGAATACATCGTGCGTTATTCGGAAGATGACTTAACCTGGGCGCTCAACCATGAACAAATGGTTTGGGATTACCTGGTTAAAGAGCAGTTACTATTCAAAAACAACCGAAGAGATAAGGCGAACTTCCTCAACGCGGGACCAAAAACCGTTGGACTACCTGAAGAGGCGCCAGATCGCCTCGGACAATTTCTGGGATACCGTATGGTGAAAAAGTACATGCATCAAAACAAAGCTTTATCTTTGCCAGAGTTGTTACAATTAGATTACAACGAAATATTACAAAAATACGAGATAGAATAGCTATGGACGAAGACAAGATAACAAAAACATCAAATATTGAGGTAAATGTAGGAACCAACGCTAACAATGTCCCAGTGCGCATGTTATGGTCTGCACAAGATGGAGATATTGACAAAAAAGAAGCAATGGCGATGCTCCTCTCGCTTTGGGATCCAAAAGAAAAAAACACGATGAAAATTGATTTATGGACAAAAGACATGTCTATTGAAGAAATGAAACAATTTTTTCATCAAACGTTACTTACCATGGCCGATACCTTCCAAAGTGCCACAGGTGAAAAAAACATCTGCGAAGATCTCAGAGATTACTGTTACCACTTTGCTGAAAAAATGGAGATCCTTCCTGAAGAATAAGGTCGTTATAAGACCTATGGAAAACCCTATTATTTAATTTGCTAACATTATGCAGCTGATATAATCAAATAAGGCAGGTTTTGAACGTGTTCTACATAAGAAAATATACCAATCCTAAAAAGGTAAAGCTCAAGATTTTTAATAATTAAGGTTTCTGTATGATCATATACACCTTTTTTCGCTTTCGCATTAACAATCCACGCAATCCCTATATGCACCAGGGTTGAGGCTCAGGAAAACTACCTTGATCCCACGATTTAACAATTTTTAATTACGTTTCTGATACAAACAATATCAATTCCACGTTTGTTACATTGTAAAGCCTTGGATTATGAAAAAGAAAGATACGATTGCGAAAAGTTACACAGAATTCGAGTTGTTAGAGGGACGCCCCCCACATTCTGTATTCGAATTATGCAAAACCGCCAAAACACAGGAAAAAACATTCTATAAATACTTCTCAAATTTAAAAAATGTTCGGCAATATGTCTTAGTCAAATTAATAAACGAAACGTTGGAGCGTCTCGACGGAGATGATAGCTATGAAGATTTTATGGCGCAAGAAAAGGCACTCGCTTTGTTTTTTACTTTGTTTGAAACGTTACTTGATCAGCGTTCTTACCTGATCAGTAAATACAGTGCTGTTAAAGAAATTCGTCAACTTGCAGGGGATTGGGACGCATTTTTTCGCCAATTCAATGCACGTATGGAACAGATTATTCAGGAAGCTAAACAAAATGAAGAAGTTGTCGCTCGTCCTTATATCGGGAATTACTATGCAAAAAGTTTCAAACTCGTTTTTCTTTATCTCTTTCGTGTCTGGATCAATGATGAATCTGATGGTTTTGAAACAACGGATGCCGCAACTGAAAAAAGCGTCAATTTAGCCTTTGAGTTTTTAGGACACAGTCCGCTCGATTCCATGTTGGATTTTGGAAAATTTGCAATGAAAACAAAAGTGATGTAATTATGGCTGATAAAAAGCAAAAAGGAATCCCGACATCCAAAATAAAACGGGCAGCCAGAATTGCGGGAACTAGCGCAAAAGTAGGCGGAAATTATGTCAAATATTATTCCAAGAAACTGGTCAATCGGGATCATAAAAAGGATGAACTCCATACGGATAATGCCACAGACATTTACGACACGCTGAGCGAACTAAAAGGTAGTGCTCTCAAAGTAGCACAGATGATGAGCATGGATGAACAAGTACTTCCCGATGCTTATCGGGAGCGTTTCTCGATGGCACAATACAGCGCCCCGGCACTTTCCTATCCATTGATTTCAAAAACGTTCAAAAAATACCTTGGAAAGCCACCTGAAGCTATTTTCGACACATTTAGTAAAGAAGCCATCAATGCGGCAAGCATAGGTCAAGTTCATCAAGCAACCAAAAACGGGAAGAAGCTGGCCGTAAAGATTCAATACCCTGGTGTTGCTGATTCTATTTCTTCTGATCTGAAATTAATCAAACCATTAGCCGCTCAGCTTTTCAATATGAAATCCTCCGAACTGAGCATGTATTTGAATGAAGTAGAGTCGAAGTTGATTGAAGAAACAGATTACATCAATGAGCTTCAAAACGGTGAGAACATACGTAACAAGTGCGCTCATTTTAAAAATGTTTGCTTTCCCAAGTATTATAAAGAATTATCTAGTGATCGCATTCTTACCATGGATTGGATCGAAGGTCAACTATTTACTGATTTTGTTAAATCTTGCGATGATCAACAGGTAAAGAATAAAATTGGGCAATCATTATGGGACTTTACACTGTATCAAATGCGTGAACTCCAAATGGTTCATGCCGATCCACATCCAGGCAACTTTATCATTTCCCCTAATCATGAACTTTGCGTTATTGATTTTGGATGCGTTAAAGTTATACCCGACGATTTTGCGCGCTATTACTATCAACTGCTCCGCCCAGACATTCTAGAACATCCTGATGAGCTCAATGAAATTTATGAAAAAATGGGCTTTTTTAAGCTAGAAGATCAGCCAGAAGATCGAGCGAAACTTCGCGGCATGTATGAAGCTATGATCTCACTACTGGGGAAGCCATTCCATCATGATCACTTCGATTTCGGTGATGATGACTTTTTCCAACAAATATTTGCCATGGGAGAAAATGTATCCAAGGATAAATCACTCCGAAAGCTCAATAATGCGAGAGGATCCCGAGACGCAATTTATGTGATGCGCACTTTTTTTGGACTATATAACCTTCTTCATCAATTAAAGGCAGATGTAAAACTCAATTATCCAATATACCTACCAAAAGGAAGCAAGGTAGCTTAGGTTTAGCATTAAACAGTGGTTCCAAAACGGCGCAGGTACTTTACCAGCGTGAGTGCTAGCAACAAAAAGAACACAAAACCGAAGGAACGCCCAATTACGTCTCCATATGTGACGTAAAAGGTGGGTTGATCATTGAGTTGAATGGTTGCGCGAAAAGCATCCTCCTCCCAGTAATTGGTTGATCGTACGACGTCTCCTCTTTGATTGATCACTGAAGAAATTCCTGTATTGGCAGAGCGCACGACATACCTTCCCGTTTCGACGGCGCGCAAACGTGCAAATGAAGCATGCTGACGATGACCAGGGGTATCACCCCACCACCCGTCGTTGGTGATTACAAATATTGTTTCCGCACCTTTCCTGCATTGTTCAGCCACAAAGCCTCCATAAATCGATTCATAGCAAACGACAGGCGCAAATTTAAAGCCTTTTGTTTGAATAACGCGTGGAACATCTTCCGTACCTAATGTTCCTGAAGTTCCACCATTCTCCACAGATAACTGCTCCAGAAAAGGAAACCAATTGGAAAAAGGTATTTTCTCAACACCCAAAACGAGCTTTGACTTATGGATAAATTGCGGTGGTTTATTTTTCTCCACCAACATAGACGTATTGTACGACTCGTAAAAAGCGTCGCCATTGGATAATGGTTTAGTGGCAACACTTTTTTTCTCCTCAAAGATTTGATAGGTTGATGCACCAACAAAAAATGCTGGTCCATTCCATTTGCGAACTTGATCTGCGATCTGTTCATAATTGCGATCAGACGCGTACTTAGCCTCATTGAAGGGTCGAGCAATAGCGGTTTCTGGTGCGAGAACAACTGCTGTTTCAGGTGTCACCAAGGTATCGGCCTGCTCTATAAAACGATCGATCTGACCTCCAATACTCGTTGAAAATTTTTCCGTATAGGGATCTATATTGGGTTGAGTAACGACTACTTCAACTGGATTTTGCGTTTCTACATGACTGCTATATGACCAGTATGACATTAACCCAGGTACAACGATAATTCCAAGGAATGTGTACATCAATGGTGTCTGAATAATAAATGACTCCCTCTTGAATAACATGTTCGATACTGCCTTAAAAAGAACGAGGTTGACCAATAATATCCATAAACCACCTCCGAGGACACCTGTATAGGCAAACCACTGTACGAACTCAGGAGCAATCGCAAAAGTATTACCGATATTGATCCATGGCCAACTAAGCTCCCAGTGATAATGAAAATATTCGAATCCGAGCCAAAAGAAGAGTAGACCAATATATCCTTCTTTTTGACCAACAAAGCGTTTCGTCCAGTGGAATAGCATAAAGATGATCGCCATCAATAAACTATTCAGCAAGTAAGCCAATATAGCTCCTGCTTCCCCCCCTACGGAGTAGTAGATCCAAAAAGTAGTTCCTATATTATAGATAAAAAAGGCAAGATAAGCATGAATGAATACTTTACCTGAACGGTAATTCTCCCTATAAATATTGTGTTCAACCAACAACAAGGGAACCCATGCCACGAAAACAAGCGGAAATAAACTACCTGTATGCGGAAAACTGATGACCATCAACAATCCACTAATCAAACTTAACATGTACCGCTGCAATCGCGTAAACCTCATCGTATCAAATTTAGTAGCAAAGATACAATCGATTTGACAGAATTTGCTACTAATAACTAAAAAGGTGGCCTACCAGTTTAACAAAAGTAATCGAGAATTTAATGTGATCAGCGCAATACGGTAACGTGTCCAGTCATCATCTGATCTTCATAAGGACTATTGATCGAACTATATTCAATTTTCCACACATAAGTGCCATCTGGCACCATTTGACCATTGTGAGTCCCATCCCATTTAAAGTCGGGGTCTGTAGAAGAAAAAATGAGCTCCCCCCAACGGTTAAAGATTTGAATTGAAAAGTCGACGACGTTGATCGTGCTCACCTCAAAGTAATTATTGTACCGATTCCCATCTGGTGTAAATGAGTTCGGAACATAGATATAAAATTCATCCAGTATTTCTATCGCTCGTCTGGTCGTATCCGTACACCCCTTGCGATCTGTGGCGATCAATTCTACCTCGTAAGTACCAGGTTCATCATAAACATTATTGGGGTGAACCATCGTAGAGGTATTCCCATCACCGAATGACCACTCATAAGTAACACCGTTGTCTGTCAAATTTTGAAACGTAATGGGAATATCGATAAACCTAGGTTCAGTAATTACTCGAAAGTCAGCGTCGGGTTTTACAACCACCACTTTTGTTGTTGCCCTTACGTCAAAAGTCTGGCAATCATCCATAACAATAACGGTATAACTGGTTGTTTTATCAGGCTGTACCCAAATTCCTGCGGTTGTATCATTGGAGTGCGTCCAATTGTAATAGTAATCACCAAATCCACCCGTGGCGTCCACTTGAATAAATGCTGAATCACCAGGACAAATCTCTTGTCTTGGCGTAATATCTAACAAAAGTGGTGGACTTAGAATAGTAATTGTCACATCTTCCGTCGACTGATTCCCACAGACATCCGTTACTGTCACAGTATAAGTTGTTGTTTGACTCGGCTTTACATTTAAGAAATTCGAATTGCTCAATGTTGTTCCAAAATCATCTGTCCAGGTGTAACTATACCCCCCTGCACCACCAGTTACTTCTACATTAAGAGTAAAAGGAACATAAGGGCATTGCTCTACAATATCATCCGTAGCATCTATGATCAAAGGGTCAAAAACGGGTACATCAACGGTCGTCGAAGCCTGGGCTGATTGGTTCAAACAATCATCTGTCACCGTTACCGTAAAGGTCTCTGAACTCGACGGACTGACCGTAATAGACGATGTTGTTGCTCCGTTACTCCATTGATAAGTATATCCACCACCTCCACCTGAGGCATTAGCAGTAATTTCAACGTCATCGCCAGGACATCTCATCTCTTCCGCGTCAATACTCACCTCGACATCTTCGACCTGTTGTATAAATAGTTCAAGTATCTGCTCATTGTTATTCCCACAAGGATCTGGAATATCAAATATTAATAAGATATTTTCCGTACCCGTTAAGGATGTATTGTTCAATGCATCAATAGTAAACGTGACCTGAGCCTGACCAGGTGCAAAGGTTACCGAGTTGGGAACGTTGGTATAGTCTGTGCCTTCTATAGCAGATCCGCCAGTAGAAATCGGAACGGTTAAGGGCTGACTTAAATCTCCCGTACGTTGAACGGTCACTTCAGCACTCGTACAACCCTGCGCCATGGTAACTCCATCGCCATAAGGATCACTCGTAAGTTCAAAATCCACGGAAACAGGTTGCTCACTGGTAAACCCGTTCTTTTCTAGAAAGATACCAGAATCCCAAACGGCATCCGCCACATCAGCAATGGCCATAATAATATGATAGGTCTCTCCACACTCTACTTTTGACACCGCCTCAAGTGGTGTGGTAAAACCGTCATATTGAACATAAGAGGGATTACTATTCATCGGCGCTGTGTTCCCATCACCGTTATCTACATAATAGGCTGCATTCGAACCTCCATTTACATTGTTAATGGCAACAGGTTGGGTTGTGCCAGGTATAATAGCCATATTTTGCGTACCATTGATTCCCGGTCCACTAATGAAGAATGCGAAAACATCATTGAATGGCTCCCCTACATATTCAGGGTACTCCTCAGAAGCGAAAACATAATTAAATCGCACCGTATCTGAAAATGGGACAAAATCAAATTCTAGAACCGTTGCATTATACGTCTGATTATTTACCAAATTCTCGAGTGGTCCATAACCAGTTTCGCCGTTATCAATACCAGCGTTCTCTAGGTCGTTTGGTCCATGCGGACCGTTATTATTGTTGAGAACGGTACCCGTGGTCATAAGAACACCTTCGTCGATACCAATATTCGCATTCGTAGCATCAAACGTACCTATGGCGTCGCTCGCGCCCGAGTAAAAGACATTTGAAATAGTTACACCTTGGCCTACTAACACGTTCTGAACTAACTGCTGAGGTGTCATTCCTGTATTCGTCTGCAACTGTGAAAAGGAAAGCGCCGAGCACATCAAGAGTAAGATCTGTATAAGTATTTGTTTCATCTCTATATTAAACGTATGGAAACTCCAAAAGTTGCCTTTTCTGAATATACAAAAAATATACCATGTTCAGTGGTTATATTATTGAAAATTTGGACTTTGTACTTTTTTAACGTCAAAAGTCGTTAATTGTTCTCACTTATCCGCTATTTTTGTGCTGATTTATGGGAACAAAAAATTCAAAAGAAAAGCAAAATAAAGAAAATTGGTTTTGGAAATCGACAAGAGTCGTTGGTTTAAACCCCGTATCATTTCAAGAGCGTTGGAGATTCACCTTCAATCGTTTGCAATTGATTAGTGTTTTTGTCCTTCTGGCATTTGTTTTTTTCTTTATTTACTATGCCGTGTTTGCATATACACCGATGGGATATTGGTTACCTGAGAACGTTAAAAACAGAAATAAAGAACAAATTGAACGACAGTTTACAACAATCTCAAAATTAGAGGATAAAGTGCAAAAACAGGATCAATTCATCGCGAATTTGCAACTGGTCATTACGGGAGAAATACCTCTTGATTCCGTATACCAAACAAGCTCCGAGTCAACTTCACCGCAGGAATCAAAGGTAGATACAAGTATATCTTCCGTTGAACGCGAACTTACTGAGCATCTTCAAAAGCGAGAGGAGACACAAAAAAACACTCCTTTACAATCCATGGAGGACCTGTTTTTATTTGACCCTGTCAAAGGTGAAATCAGTCAGGAATTCCGCCTTCCCAATCATGCAGGTGTTGACATCGTCACGGCTCCAAAAGAGAAGATCAGAGCTTGTCTGGATGGAGTTGTTATTCACAGTTCGTTCGATGATGCCGACGGTCACATGATCATTTTGAGTCATCGCAATGACATCATATCTGTCTACAAACATGCAGAGCGAGCTTTAGTAAAGACAGGTGATCGTGTCGAAGCTGGTAACGGTATAGGAATCGTAGGAAATTCAGGGGAACGGACTTCGGGACCACACCTTCACTTTGAATTGTGGACGGCTAAAGGTCCTTTGAACCCTCTCAATTATCTATCGTTCGGACAATGATTCCCCATAATAATTCCAAGCGTACGTCATACAAGTATTGAATTATTGTTGGTTTTAAGACTTTGAAAAAATTGTAACTTTTTATATTCAAGACAGATCCCTATAAAGAAGGGAGCGCCAATAAGAAACTATGACCTCATCAACGGCAGTGCTTCAAATTAGTAATTCATTTTAATTCACCAATGCTCTTTTTCCCTTCCAATAAAACCTTTCTAGTTGTACTTTACACCTCTAACATAGGAACGTCACTATTTTAAAACATTGACATGTCCCGTATGAGTATGGCGTTGATCAGACATCGTCTCTTTGAAGTCAATTTTCCAAACATAAGTACCTTCCTTAACAATTCGATCGCTGCCAGCACCATACGTTCCATTCCAGCCAACACTCGCATCATTAGATTCAAAAACAACTTCACCCCAACGATTAAAAATGAGTAAATTGTAATCTTGTGGATCAAATCCAGATGTAAATTCAGGCTGAAACAACTCATTGAATTTGTCATTATCTGGAGTAAACGTATTCGGTACGTAAAAAATGATTCTATCCTTTACAAGCACTACACTTCTCGCTGTGTCTTTACAACCTTTATCTGTAGAAGCAATGAGTTCTACATCGTATTCCACTTGCCCTTCATTCGGATACACATGCTCAGGATTAATAGCTGTACTCGTCTGATTATCTCCAAATGTCCAACTATAATTGTCGGCGTAAGAAGATGAGTTCGAAAAGGAAACAGTTGGATCCATCACATCAATATCTTCAGGCGTATAATAGAAACTTGCAATCGGATTGTGATAAACTTGAATATAATTGGATTCCGATGTTTGGTCTGTACATCCCTGGTCTGTCGTTACCGTTAAACTCAATCCGTAATACAAATCGTTACCAGTGGTATTATCAAAGCACTCATTAAATTCAGCGTTACCTCCATCTTGAGACATACCATTGCTCAACGTCCACTCGTAATTAATGAGCGTTGATGTACCCGAAACTGTGGATGTAGAAACGACCGCAGGACAAATGGGACTACATCCTTCCAAATCCTGGCCTGAGAATGAGGCCTCAGGTGTGGGGTGAACTGTTACTGTTAGCGTGTTATCGTTTACACAACCATTATTAGAAGTGACGGTCAATTCAACATCGTAATCTCCTGCCGCTTGATAAGCGTGTGAAGGGTTTTGTTGCGTACTTTGATTCCCATCATCAAAATCCCATTCCCAATTAGCAGCGTTATTCGTCGTGAACTGATTCGATAATTGCGTTTGATCACTAAATTGGGAGTTTTCACCTAAACATACATCAGTAGGGTCAAAGTCCACCTCTGGAAGTGGCCAAACCACGGCATCAACATTAGCAGTGTCCTTACATCCATAATTGGAAGTAACAATGAGACTCACATCAAAAACACCCTCACCCATGTAAGTATGCGATGGACTTTGTTGAACGGAGGTATTCCCATCATCAAAATCCCACTCATAACTATTGATCTGATCACCATCAACAGGAGTAATTGTTGCATTTTCTTGAAAAGCACTCGTATTGTTCAAACAAACTGGATCTACGGTGAAATCTGCCGCTGGAGCAGCATAAGCAACTGCGGTTTGTTCTATCGTATCTCCGCAAGATGCACCTGTAGCAATAATTAACTCTACATCATAAACTCCCGGACTATTGTAATTGTGAGAAGGGTTTTCATCCGTACTCGTATTTCCATCACCAAAATCCCACTCAAAACTTGAACTGTTCGCAGAGGAGGTGTTCTGAAATTGAAGTTGGTCGTAAAAACAATCGTCTGCCACTGTGAAATCTGCAGTAGGTAAAGGGGATATTTCAACCATGTTCTCAATACTGTCAACGCAACCATTGCCCGTTTCAATCACAAGTGAGACATCATATTGCCCTGAACTACCGTACGTGTTGCTAGGGTCGGCAATAGTCGCCGTATTCCCATCATCAAAATCCCAATCCCAGGAATTTATCGCAGCACCATCAGGCACATTTGTTAAGTCTTGAAAATCTGTAGTTTCTCCAAGACAGGTGGGTGAATCATCAAAATCAACTACGGGCAAAGCATGAACATCAACGGTCTTGGTTGTATCGTGTGTACAACCAGCGTCTGTAGTTACATTCAACTGTACGGAAAAAGTACCATAAGTACCAAAACTATGCGATGGATTTTGGCTTGTGTAATCCACCGTTCCGTTAACAGTCATATCCCACTCATAATTGGTAATCGAAGAGGGTGCAGCAACTACCGCGTTTTCAGTAAAATCAGTATCCAGGTTTTCACAAACGGTAGTGGCATCAAAGTCAGCCACCGGTAATGGGTATACTGTTATCTGTTGAGTTATAGAATCGACACAGCCATCTGGATTGTAAGCGAAAAGTTCGACGTCGTAATCTCCAGGGGCTCCGTACGTATGAGTGGGGTTCTGTACATTCGAGGTGTTACCGTCACCAAAATCCCAATCCCATGCATCTACCGAGTTATTATCCGTTGATAAATCCGTGAAGGTTGCATTTTCTTCCAAGCAAATATCACTGAACGAAAAATCAGGAGTAGGAGATTGGGTAACTTGTACATTCACAATGTTGGAATACTCATCCGTACAAGTAGAAACGTGTGCCTGGAAATACAAATCCTGTGTCAACGGATCTGTCTCGTAAACATCTGTTGTTGCACCCGGGATGTCAGTAAATGGCCCACCGCTGTTCGTCGAACTTTGCCACTGTATATCGCCCGTATACCCGTTCAAACTAAGGGTGACGGTTTCACCTTCACAAATAACATTATCACTAATTGTCGCCGTACCTGAAACTGCAGGTGGTTGAATATCTACAGTAACTGAGGCTGTTTCAGTAATAGGAATGGGACACAAGGGAACATTAACAGAACCTGTTACCGTGTAAGTCGTGGTAGCAGTAGGACAAACCGTTTGATTTGCTCCAGTTCCAACATTCGGGCTCCATGTATAAGTTACAGGTCCACAATTATTTTGCGAAGTCGCAGTCAAATTCGAACAATCAGGTGGACAAATCAAATCTGGAGAAGCATCAACATCAACAGTATAAGCCGGACCTGGAACTGTAAAAGTATTAATAGCTGACCAATTCGACCAATAGGAGTAATTAAGCTGTTTTTCACGAACACGATATTTGTAAGTCGTTCCAGGGCATAAGTTAGATATATCAATCGTATAAACTGCGTAATCGAGATTATTCGTATTCGGCTTACTGATCGTTGGTGTCTGCGGTCGCGTATGGTTTGCGTTTCCTGTGAATGCAGCTGCATTACAAATCAACTCTAATTCAAATTCATAATCGCATGACCATGATGTCGTGCTCGTCACGGTAATATTCAGGTTTGTCCCTACAATATTTTGAGTAACCTGAGGCGTTCCATAAGGTGTACAGGCCATAAGGGAATGGATACTCCCGAAAAAAACGGCTACTATCGAAATAAAAAGTACTTTAAAACTCATTATTAGTGTATTTGTTTATACGAATTCAAATCTAGAACGGTTTGAAATTTAAAAGGTTGCCTTAAAATTAAATTTTCTTAACAATTTACATTAATTTTATTAAAAATTAAATTTAGTCCGATTCAATAGCTGGTAAATGAAATGTAATTCATCAAATATTGTTTATTCAATTGTTGGAAGCTCGTTTGTCTTTTATTTACTAGTAATGATGAATAGCTTGTATGCCTTTTCTCCTCAACAGGGTCAAATCACAGATCAACATGGAAAAATCCGTCAAGATGTACTTTTTTCAACTACTATAGATGGTATGGACATCTTTCTTACTAAAAACGGCTTCATTTATCAACTCACTGAAAAGAAAAGTTACGGAAAACCGCATGCCCTCCAGCACGGCGAAATCAATTCTACAACTCACTATGCACGCATCAACATCTTGCTTTCGGGTATGAATACCGATATGAGGGTCCTTGCACAAAATCAATCCAGTATTTCCAAATACTATTCAGGTGCCATGTACAATGGTTTGCCCCATTTCAATAAAGTCATATATAAGAACGTATATGATCATATCGATCTCGTGTTCTATAATCGCGATGGTACATTCAAATATGACTTCATTATTTATCCAGGTGGGTCCATCACAGATATTCAACTAGAATATCAATCGCCTTTTACAACAAATTTAAAAGCAAACAATATTCACATTGAGACAAGTCTAGGTAAAGTGCAGGAAAGCATACCAGCCAGCTTTATTCAAAATGAGTCATGCGAAAACATTGATGTACGCTACACTCAAGTAAATTCAGGAACTTACGCATTGAAGTGCGACGCATCTATTTCGGCAGCGCATGACACAATAGTGATTGATCCTATGCCCCATCGTGTCTTCGGAACCTATTCTGGCGGATCTGGGGATGAATATATAAATGGTATTACCATAGACGAATTAGGAAATGAGTATGTAGCAGGTCACACGAACAGCACAAACAACATCGCCACCTCAGGTGCCTTTCAAGGGTCATTCTCATCAGTTTTTGATGTATTCTTAATGAAATATGATCAAAATGGTAATAAAGTCTGGGGAACCTATTTTGGTGGTGATAGCTATGACCGCGCTTACGGTATTGATTACCACGACGGCAAATTGTACGTGACGGGAAGTACCTATAGCTCTAATTTTGCAACGAATGGTGTTCATCAATCTACCTCAGTTGATAATGATGATGCCTTCGTAGCACTTTTTGATACAACGGGATCACGCCTTTGGTCTACCTATTATGGAGGAGATCTCCACGATTTCGGAGCAAATATCGTCGTGAATAATTCAGGAAGCGCCTACATAACCGGACATACGCAGAGCACATTCAATATTTCAACGCCAGGAGCCCATCAGGTTAATTTTACTGGTAATTCTGCTGCTTTTATTGCAAAATTTGACAATACAGGTCAATTATTATGGGGGAGCTATTACGGCAGTAACTTTCAAGAGGGTTGGGATATCGCATTAGACAACAATGAAAACCCTATCTTTACAGGCTTCACCAATTCAACAACGAACATTGCTACAAGTGGCACCCATCAAACCACTTTATCGGGCAATCACGATGCCTTTATTGCTGCATTTAATCCTAGTGGAACGAGACTCTGGGGCACCTATTACGGGGGTGCTGGAGATGACTTTAGTTTCGGACTAACGGTCGATGAACAAGATCGTATTTTTATAACGGGTAACACAACGAGCCCGACAAACATCCATTACAGCAGTGGCTACCAAAACGCTGCCAACAGCAACGAAGATGGGTTTTTAGCTCAATTCACTCCTTCAGGTGGAATGATTTGGGGCACCTATTTGGGCGGAGATGAAGCCGATTATGCACGTAGTGTCACGACTTTCAGAAATGGAGTAATCGCATCGGGATTTTCTCAAAGCTCAACAGCCATAGGTACTTCTGGTGCGTATCAAGAGGAACTTGATGGCCAGTACGATGCATTTTTACTGCAAATTGATGCCAACGGATCAAAAAATTGGGGAACGTACTACGGAGGTCCGCTGTCCGAAGAAATTTATGATTTGGAGGTCAACCCATCCAATGAGCATATCGTCTTCACCGGTTTTACCTCCAGCAGTTCTGGAATTGCTTCTAGCGGTGCAGAACAACCCAATCTCGACGGTGGTTTATACGATGGCTTTCTCGTGCGCATGTGTGCTCCACTTAAACCTCAACTGCAGCATAACATCGGCGATTCACTCTGTGATAATCAAACATCGATTATTTCCATCGATTCAACTTTATTCGACGCTCATGTCTGGCAAGATAATTCCGTTGGAGGTGCTTTCTCTACGGATGGACTATCCACGGGGCAACAGGAGGTCTATGTTTCCACTGTAGATACAAATGGATGTCCAGCGACGTCAGACACATTGACATTTTCACTTCTTCCGTCTACGCAGCTCGACATCCAAAACACTCAATCATCCTACTGTGAAGGAGATACAGTTGAACTCTTTACGAATGATGATTTCAGCAGCTACATCTGGTCCACTGGTTCAACAGACACATTAGTTGCTATTGACACGCTCGAGAATGGTACTTATGAATATGCATTATCAGCTCAGAACAATGTCGGGTGCACCAGTTCAGACAGCATAAGTGTTACGATTTTCCCTACACCTAATCCTGAAATTAATGTTCAAGGTTCAGCCAACTTCTGTTTAAATGAGTCCGTAGATATCGGTGTTCAGAACCCTTACACCAATTATCTGTGGCACGATGGACAAACGAGTAGTACGATTAATTTACAATCAGAAGACTCTGTTTGGGTTTATGTTGAAAATAGTTTTGGATGTGGTAATTTTTCCGATACCGTGTTTGTAGATTCGGATTTACTAACCCCCGTCATCACGACAAACTCCACACCGCCATTTTGCGAAGGTGACACGGTTCAGCTGGGTGTAAACAATAGTTACGATGATTATATATGGAATCACGGGGGTATAGATTCTACGAGCAGCGTTGTATTGAATACTGGTGTTTTTTACACAACGGTTGAGGTCTCCAACCAATGTGGAGGTAATGCCGTAAGTGACACCTTCGAAATCGAAGCAATAGAACCTGAGGAACTCACCATTAACCCAACGTTTCCGGATACCAATTGTGTAGGTGCCGTGTACTCCTTCGCCATTGATACAACATTTCAAAATACGCTCTGGTCTAATGGAGAAACTGACTGGGCAACTAACTATGCACCCGGATCTCCAGGAAACTATCAGGCCGCTTTAGTTGCAACAGATTCCAACGGTTGTCAGGTAAGAGATACGGTTCATTTTACAATCGAAAATTGTTACCTCGAACTGGCTACGAACACAAAAAACAAACAGTACACCATATACCCTAACCCCACCAAAGAGATTGTGCAATTAATCTTCCCTGCGTCTAACATTCCTAACACCTTAAAAATAGTCAACGCAGCCGGAAAACATATCGAAACAATTTCAACGATTAAAGAAAACCCCTACTCACTTCACATGGAGCATTTAACACCAGGTTTGTACTACATTATTCCCGAGCATCCTCACTATTCACTACCAACTAAAAAAGTATTGATTTTACGATAATGACTCTGTGAGATGGTATATTTCCTGTATAATTCAATGGAATTTATTAATATTTCAATATTTTTGTCTGCTCCTACCAAATTGATCAGTCTACTAACGATAAAGCAAATTTTTAAACTATGAAAGAAGAAAATAAAAAACTAATAGATGCGCTTCAAAAGAGATTTGTAGCACATCCCTGGCACGGTATTCCAGCTGGGGAAAAACGACCTGATATCGTAAATGCATTTATTGAGATTATCCCTTCAGATGCTATCAAATACGAGGTAGATAAAGAAAGTGGTTATATCTTAATCGATCGTCCTCAAAAATTTTCTAATCACATGCCTTGCATGTATGGCTTCGTACCTCAGACGTATTGTGAAAAGTCCGTCGCTGCTTACTGCGCTGAAAAAACAGGCAAAAAAGACATCGTAGGAGATTGCGATCCGTTGGATATCTGCGTTTTATCTGAGCGCGAAGTAAATCGTGGAAATATTATTGCGGAATGTATCCCGGTAGGTGGTTTCCGTATGATTGATGGAGGTGAGGCTGATGATAAAATCATCGCTGTATTGAAAGGTGATCAAGCGTACGGCAACGTTCAGTCCATCGACGAACTACCTCAAATGGTTGTTGATCGCGCCAAGCACTTCTTTTTAACGTACAAAGACATCGAAGGAAATTCCAAGAAAGTGGAAATCACCGACGTCTATGGCCCTGAAGAAGCGAAAGAGGTCATCAAAAGAAGTTACAATGACTATATGGATAGCTTTGGTGATGCTGACGAAGAACTATCAGATGCTTTAGCCGCTTTTTTAAAAGAAAAAGTCTAATTTTAGTAACATAAAAGATCGAAGGTCGTTACAGAGATGTGCGACCTTTTTTTATATGAAATTTTATCGAATCATTGTTCTCTGTACTTTCCTGCTCACTATTACAGTGGGACGGTCGCAGGTAGTATTTGATAAAACGGAATATGACTTTGGCGACCTGGAAGCTGGAGATTCACGTTTTGTGGACATCTATTTGAAAAACAAGACGGGTGAAGAAGCATATATCTTGAGTGTAGATCAGCCTATGGAGGTCGTTTACATCCAAAAGAATGCACTCATGCTCCCCGATAGTTCCAATGTGATCCGTTTCCAGATCAACAAAAAAACAAAAGGGCGTTTTCGGTACAATATCGAAGTGTTTACGAGCAACCAACCCAATCCTACCACTATCACATTAAAAGGTCGCATTAAATCATTGCCTGACCGCAGCAACAGCTTGACCTCATGTCCATCATTTGGTCAAGAGCCGGCACGTCAGAACCCATTAGAATTTACACTTACTGTTCGCACATTAGATAAAAATACAGGAGCACGTCTTTCGCGATCAACCGTGGCCATTATTCAACAGGGTAATGCAGTCGGTAAGTGGAAAACTCGGTCCAGCGGACAGTTCGAAATTAAAATACCTTTAGGCATTGCGTACTTTTATGCCACACATAGTGGTTATCACCCAGCTGAGAAAGGAGCATACATCAATTTCAAACGCAACCTGGTCATTCTTGAACTTGAACCGAAAGAAGCATTACCAGAACCATCAGATGAATCCCCTATTGAAGTTCCTGAGCAAGATACAACCTACGTTGTGCAAGCGGAGAAAGATGAGGAAATAGACCTTTCTGAGGTCATCGAGTCGCCTTCAACAGATTCCATTAGTGAATTCTCAGAAGAAACGCCGCCTTCATTATCAGCACTGGATAAGAATGATTTTAGCGCTGAGCATTTCAAACCAGTTAATGTCGTTTTTGTCATTGACGTCAGTTCTTCTATGCGCCAAGAAGATCGTATAGAACTCCTCAAATATTCTTTAAGTCAATTAGTTGAAATGTTGCGTCCACAAGATAAAATCGGTTTAGTTTCTTATGCGAATGACGCTCAAGTGTTACTCAAACCAACATCTGGAGAAGAAAAAGCGAAAATCAACGAAATCGTAAAAGAATTAAAAGCCTCCGGACTGACCGCAGGTGGAAAAGGTATTAAAATTGGTTACCGACAGGCGCGGAGAAACTTAATTAAATCAGGCGCAAATAAGGTGATTATCATCACCGATGGGGCGTTTAATCGCAACTCGGGAGATTATAAGAAATATATTAAGCGCAACCTCAGAAGGAAGTGCATCACGATGAGCGTAGTAGGTATAAAAAGTAATGAACGATCTGAAGAAAATATGCGCGATGCTGCTGAACTTGGTGAAGGTCGTTTTATTTTGATTGAGCGGTTAGCAGATGCCCAGTCAAAGCTCAAACAGGAAATTCGACTAACGACTTATAAGCATTGATAAAATACGGCCTCCTCTGAAGCGATGTTTACTGAAGTGTCAAGTGGTTAGATTAGACAAATGAGTAAATAAGGCTGCTTTTATTAAACAAATAAAGGGTCATGACGTTTTGATAGCATATTATTCACATATAAAAAGAAATAGATTATGGGACTTTTTTCACGCAAATCAAAATCAGATAAGTTGTACGACAAATACAATAAACTCATGGAAAAATCACACAAAGCTTCAACAACCAATCGCAAAAGAGCAGATGAATTATATGCAGAAGCCGAAGCGGTGATGAAACAAATTGAAAATTTAGACGAATCATGAAAATACTCCTCACAGGCGTAACAGGTTATATCGGAAAACGATTACTCCCTCATCTGACTGAGGCGGGCCATAAGGTTTACTGCTGTGTAAGAGACGCCAACCGCTTTAATCCACCTGAAAATCTAAAAGATCAGATCGAGGTATTAGAATTGGATTTTGAAGACCCCGACAGCTTGAGTGCTATCCCTGAAGATATTGACGTGGCTTATTATTTAATCCATTCCATGTCTACGCACAGTGATTTTAAAGCCATCGAAGAAGAAACTGCGACCAATTTTACCGATGCTGTTTCAAAACCTGCATGCCAACAAGTTATTTACTTAAGTGGCATCGTCAATGAAGAAGAATTATCTGAACATTTGGAATCACGCCTCAGTGTAGAGAGAATTCTCGGGAAGGGAATATTTCACCTGACAACATTCCGTGCGGGAATTGTCATAGGGTCGGGAAGTGCCTCGTTCGAAATCATCCGTGATTTAGCCGAAAAACTCCCCGTTATGATTGCACCTAAGTGGTTAAACACGCGGTGTCAGCCCATTGGAATTCGTGACGTGCTCGCTTTTCTCCAAAAGGGTATGCTCGATGAACAGTTGTATGACCAACACTTTGATATTGGCGGTTCGGATATTTTGACCTATAAAGAAATGCTTGAAGGATATGCCAAGGCACCAAATATGAAGCGATGGATTTATACCGTTCCGGTGATGACCCCCAAGCTATCCTCCTACTGGCTCTATTTTATTACATCTACTTCATATAAACTCGCTTCCTCGCTCGTTAACAGCATGAAGGTTGAAGTGGTTTGTTCACCGAGTAATATCAATAAAATTACGGGGGTACAGCCCTTATCATATGACGAGTCACTTTCTTTTGCTTTGAATGCCATCGATGATAAACGCCTCACTTCGAGCTGGAAAGATGCGCTAACGAGTAGTGATTTTCGCGAGCGCTTATCAGATTTCAGCGATGTACCTGAAAAAGGAGTATTTGAAGATCGCAGAACACAAAAAATTAAGGATACTGAAGCCACCATCGATCGCATTTGGAGCATTGGCGGTAAAACTGGCTGGTACTACGGCAATTGGATGTGGCGCATTCGCGGATTTTTGGATAAGCTCGTCGGTGGAGTCGGTTTGCGACGAGGTCGTACACATCCCGACAAAATAAACGTGGGGGATGCACTTGATTTCTGGCGTGTACTCTATGCCGATAAACAGGAAGGCCAACTCGTGTTATTTGCCGAAATGAAACTACCTGGAGAAGCTTGGTTATCCTTTAAAGTAAATAACAACGAAATAGAACAAAAAGCAACTTTCCGTCCTCGGGGCTTATGGGGTCGAATGTATTGGTATTCCGTTTTTCCGTTGCACGGCTTAATATTCAAAGGAATGTTAAAGCGGATCAGCTGCTAGTGCAATCGCGCTTGAATCAGATCTATAAATTCTTTTCGTGTACTATCATTCCGCAAGAACAAACCTGTAAATGCCGATGACGTCGTTGATGAGTTTTGTTTTTCCACACCACGCATTTGCATACACATATGGTTACATTCCAAAACGACAGCCACACCTTTTGGTTGGAGTGTGCGCTGAATACAGTCCCGGATTTCCAGTGTCAAACGTTCCTGAACCTGCAGCCGGCGTGCAAAAGCATCGACAATTCGAGGTATTTTACTCAACCCAACAATGGTTCCATTGGGAATGTAGGCAATGTGCGCCTTTCCGAAAAAGGGTAACATGTGATGCTCACACTGTGAATACACTTCGATATCCTTCACAATCACCATTTCAGAATAATCTTCGTGAAAGAGCGCACTTTTAAGGATCTCGTCAGGGTCTTGCTGATATCCTTTGGTTAAAAATTGTAGTGCCTTAGCCACCCGTTCCGGTGTTTTCTGTAAACCTTCGCGATTGGGGTCTTCACCTAAGTCTTGAAGCACCTCCTTATAAACTGTTTTTAGTTTATCTGTTTTCTCGTCGTCGTATTTAAAATTTTCCTCCAAATCACTTAAAATTGTCGCAGTTTAAATCGGCTCTTTCCCACCGTAATATTCTACGTAATTGTTTTCTGTTTCTTCCAATTTTATCTTGACCAACTCACCTCCTGCTCCTCGAATTGGATCTTCTATCTGTTCCCAGATCTTAATCACAAGGTTTTCTGTTGATGCTAAAATCCCTTCCATAAAAGGAACATCCATATTCAAGTTTTTGTGATCGAGCGGCTCAATGATATGCGCTTTCATAATTTTACTGAGATCCTTTAAGTTAATCACAAAACCCGTGTCTGATGAGGGAACACCTTTGACTGTTACAAAAATATTGAAGTTGTGGCCATGCCAGTTTTTGTTGCTGCATTTCCCAAAAACTTCGTCATTTTTCGCTTCGCTCCAATCAGGTCGCCACAATTTGTGTGCTGCATTGAAGTGTTCTCTCCGTGTAATATAAACTGTTTTCAATTGAAAAAATTTAACTACAAAGATAGAAACGTTCGACAATTAGAAATGTTCTGAGAAAATAATATTTAGGTACTTCTGTTGCCACCTGGACAATCGCAATGCTATTCAGGTCGAATACAAAGAAAAAGTGATTATTGTTTTTCAACAACCACTAATTTCATTCTGATCTCACTGTCCATGTTCAACTTGACATAATAACGCCCAGTTGCGAGACCTGAGAGGTCGATTTCATACTTCTTTTTAGACTGCTCGACAAAAGTAAAGCGCAGTGTTTCCCCTTTGCAGTTCATCAAAGAAACACTAGCCATATCACCTTCAACTCCTTCAATAAAAGCAGCTAACTTTTGTTGATCGATTTGACGAATATCAAAAACGACTGTTGCATTTGAAGTGTCATTTTGAACTAATCGAATCTTATCCCCTTCTCCACCATAAGAAATAGTTAAACTACTCATTAAAAGTGCGACTGAAAACATTAATTTTTTCATGTTATTTGTTATTTAAATTCGCCGCAAAAATACAATGCACTATCGGATAAAAACAACAAAAAAACAAGCTTAAAAGAACGATAATATAGGTAATAATTCGATTAGAAAAATGACTTGTTATTTACAAGGAGTTAACATTTTGGTTACCATACAAACATATCGAATAAGACGCGATCAGCCATCCCCCAATCTTTGAATCGTTCTTCGACTTTAGCGCGCAGTTGTTCCTCCGTGAAGTATTCTTTTTTCTTTACGCGCGGAACCGCTTTTTCGATGTCCGTGTTAAGGGGTCTAACCTCTTGGGCAAAGTAAACGACACCACCATCTTCAATGGCTAAACCGAGCATTACTCCCGGTAAACCGTTAAATGTTTCCGGACCAGCGGAAGGAATGAGTTGTTCTGCAAACCAAGCATAAATTCGGGTAGAATCATTCGCTTTCCACAAAGCCTGACGACATTCATAACCCGCAATCGTTCTTGAATTTCCCGTGATATACCACTCACGCGTTTTTAATGAATCGCGCAAATAGACTTTTGATCCCCAGAAAGAAAACTCCTGTTCCAATGTATTTTTACTAAAATCCTGATACGTTGTGTTTGTCATCGTTGCCCATTCCCTCTCACCGGGCACTTCCGGTAATATAGGCTTAAATAATGCGTTGCTGTCCGTAAAATACAATACAAACTTATCAACTTTCGGCTTCTTCATATTTCCTTTCATCCATCCATTGCGATCGGTATCTTCGAAACGTTTCTCCAGATTTGTTTTGCGCTCGAAAACAACCTCCCCTGAATGCATTACTTGAGCAACAATGTTGTCGCTCACCAATAAGAGCAAAATTACAGCGATATATCTAATGTCCTTTACTTTCATGAGCTTTTGTGTTATTGTTATTAAATCGCAATGTTAATCCAACCATAAAGTAACGAGCGATGATTCTATTACGCGTATCAGTAATCACATTACCACCAATACTTCTACCTACACCAACGTTTTGGTTAAAAATATCGTTGACTTCCACGTGAGCGACCAAATTACCCGTTTCCAAAAAGCGTTTGTTGATCTTGCCATTCCAGATAAAGGGGGAAATGTTGTAGCCGTCGGCACGTTGAGCATTAATGGTATAGTTTGCATCAGATTCGATAAAGAAATCAAAGGGTAGTTCGACAAACACATCAAGTCCATAACTATGCTGGAAATAGGGTTGGTTAGCACCAAAAGATAAACTACTGCTTGGATTGTTATAACGACCGTTTGCGGATAAGCCCACCTCGAGCGTATCACTGCGCAGACCAATTTTAAGTCCTCCTCCAACACTACTATTTTCTGTGGTATTATCCATTCCATTGATGACGGAGTTGGTTCTATTGTAACCTGCATTTACATTGGGGCGAATTTGTAACCGATCTTTGAATATCGGAAAACCACCTCCTGCATAAAGTCCAGCATTGATATTACCATCTACATTTATAGACTGCGCCACGGTACGACCGTCGGGTAAATAGTTGATAGCACTTGAAAATGCATTGTTGGTGTAGTTCATATACGCATTTGACCAAATGTAGGACTGTTTCAGGGCATTCCATTTGTTGTACCGCAAGTTGACTCTATGACTATAATTCGGTTCCAGATCGGGATTACCGATAATTTGTCGGTTGGGATTGGTGTTATCGCGCACGGGTTGAAGCTGATTGATACTCGGTTGAGAAGAGCTTGTTCGGTAATTGAATCGTAGTCGATGGGAATTGCTCCATTTGTAGGTATATTCGATATAAGGAAGAATGTTGTCTACGTCTTGTTCTATGACATTGCCCGTGAAATTATTCTCATTGTCGATCACCACGTTTCGCAAGCGCGTACCCGTATTCAAAGAGTGCCTGCGGTCCGTATAACGCAATGAAACTCCTATGCGATTTTCCAACCGTGTATTTGAAAAGTCATTACTATAGACTGTAGATAAGCTATCATACGATTGCCCTGTTCGATCATAAGTCAGTGTTGCTTGTGAACCGAAAAAATAATCGAGCTTGTACTGAAAATTCAATTTAATCTTGCGCGTTAGCGGCTCTGTATAATCAAACAAAGCGCGATGACCAGTCGTGCGGTTTTCAATATCCCGCTTCTGGTCAAAGCTAGAATCGGGTACTGATTGTGTAAATGAAAGAATGTTAGACTGCATAAAGTTTTCGCGATCTGTCTCTGTATAACCCAATTGATATTGGAGGGATAATTCACGATCTTCTTTGGCAAATTTTCGCACTAACTTCGCATCGACATTACCCTCGAGCCCTTCTGCTTCACTTTCATTAGTAACATTTGTTGAATTCGTGGAATCTCCAGATGCCGCAAAGAAATTCGTACTGTTATTCTCATCAATTTCCTCATTGCGCTGCGTAATATTCGATTTCACATTTAATTGCGTCAATGAATCAATCGCATACTCAAAAGAAAAATTAACCGTATGTGCCAGTTGTTTTTGATACTTTTCATTTCGAGATGCTGAGGAATAAGTCGTATCCGTTAAAAAGTACTCCTGGTTGGTTTGTTGGTCGGTTGTCAGTCGACTGTCATTATAAGTATAATTAAGGTTCACTTTAAAGTTATCGCCCCATTTATCGGAAAAATAAAAACCGCCTTTATAATTCTCTGGCAAACCATTAAGGCGACTACTATTGGTCATCGATCGCCAACCACCCGACAATTCGTTGGTCAGTCCAAATCGGGATGCGTCACGGTAACTGAATCCCGTGTTTGGTGTATTCGAACCCAGCGCGAACACCGACACTTTCAAATCTTTATTAAAATAATTGGCTAACAGTTCACCAGAATAAAATGAAGTTCCATCGGGCTGATCAGTGAGATACTCAGAATCAGCACCTCCAGCGCCCGCAATTTTGCCGAAGTAGCCCTTTTTGGCATCCTCCTTTAATTTCACATCGAGTACTTTGATTTTTTCATCGGAATTTCCACCCGAATTTTCATCCTCCGTTTCGTACACTTCAACTTTATCAACACCTTCAGCCTGTAAATTGCGCGTGGCTATGGTTGGATCATCACCAAAAAACTCATCACCATCCACCAAAACTTTTTCTATCTGCCGACCTTGTGTACTAATATTTCCGTCATCGTCCACCTCTAGCCCTGGTAGATTCTTAATCAAATCCTCCACCATTGCATTTTCTCTAGTTGCAAAAGAATCAGCGACATACACCATCGTATCTCCCCGGAAGTAGATCGGTTTTTTATTAGCGTATACGACAACCTCATCCAATTCGGTAGACTCTTCAGGAAGAACGATATTCGGAATATGAATCGAATCATTTTCTTGAGATCCTACGATGTAATACCGCTTTTCATCAAAATTGTAATGCGAAACCACTAATTCCATAGTATCTATCGGTACACCAGTCAATTCAAAGGAACCATCAGCTTCGGATCTTGTAAACCCCATGAGTTTTCCATCATCTACGCGTACAGCCATTATCATCGCGTACTCCAGCGGTCGATCATTGATAGTATCGTTGACAAAACCTGAAAAATGCATCTCTTGCGCTCCTACTCCAAAAACGAAGAACACAGCGAGCATAGAAAGAAAGTTTTTAATCATTTGTGGTAATTTGTTACAAAACTAACGGAATAATTACGTTGAGTTACAGAAAATAGGACGAGTTGTTTATTCTTACTGAGATTGGTCTCATTTGAAGATGAATGACAGCGCCTTTTTGTATTGTCGCTAAAGACCAACGCAAAAACAGATAGAATTCTTTATTTTTGGGGTCAAAGCAGATAGTATTTGGAAAAAGGAAAAGTATTAAAATCGACGGGAAAATGGTATGATGTCCAAGTGGCAGACGGTAGCATTATCAAATGCCGCATCCGTGGGAAGATTCGCTTAGAAGGTATTAAATCTACGAATCCCGTCGCTGTGGGGGACGAAGTTGAATTCGAAAGAGAACAAGATGGTACAGGTGTTATCCGGAGCATTATGGAGCGAAAAAATTACCTGGTCCGAAAATCAGTGAACCTCTCCAAGCAAAAACACATCCTGGCAGCGAACATCGATCGCGCGTATCTGCTCGTAACACTTGTTGCACCAGAGACACATTTGACGTTTATCGATCGCTTTTTGGTTGCTGCAGAATCCTTTCGCATTCCAGTCACTTTACTGTTCAATAAAATTGATTTGTATTTTGAAGATCATATTCCCGTATTAGACAACGTTATCGACATTTATGAAAACGCAGGCTATCCTTGTGAAAAAATTTCAGCGAAAAAGCAAAAGAACATCGATTTCCTGCGCAATGAAATCGATGGAAAACAGGTCATGATCGCGGGGCACAGCGGAACGGGAAAAAGCACGTTAATCAATGCACTCGATAAAACCATGCAGCTCAAAACGTCAAAACTATCTATGCATCATTTGCAAGGATTACATACGACCACTTTCGCTGAAATGCATCAACTGCAAACAGGTGGATATATTATTGACACACCAGGCATCAAAGCTTTTGGTGTCGTAGAGCTTGACAAAAAGGTTATGAGTCATTATTTTCCCGAGATGCGTGCGCTATTAAATGCTTGTAAATTTCACAATTGTCAACACCTTAATGAGCCGAAATGCGCCGTAAAAGCGGCCGTTGAATGTGGAGATATTGCAGCATCAAGATATGCGTCGTATGTAGATTTATTAACAGAAAATCAAAACGAATCATACCGATGATATGAGAATAGTAGTACAGCGCGTTACTGACGCCAAGGTTATCGTAGCAGAGGAAATAAAAGGATCCATCAACAACGGACTCCTGCTTTTCGTTGGTATCGTAGAAGACGACACTGATGAGGATATTGAATGGATATGTAACAAACTCTCCGGGTTGCGAATTTTTTCTGACGAATCGGGGAAAATGAACCATTCCATAAACGATGTAAATGGATCTTTTTTGGTGATTTCTCAATTTACATTGCATGCCAAAACAAAAAAGGGAAACCGTCCTAGCTTCACACGGGCAGCCAAACCAGACATTGCTGTTCCGATGTATGAAAAATTTAAAAAATCCCTTCAAGCCATTACAGGATGTAACGTTGAAAGTGGAACGTTTGGGGCAGATATGCAAGTTTCACTCACCAATGATGGCCCCGTCACAATCATCATCGACACTAAAAATAAAGAATAATGGAAATTCAAAAATTGCAATCACGCGTCGATGAGTGGATTAAAAAGTATGGTGTGCGGTATTTCGATGAACTGACCAACACCACCATTCTCATGGAAGAAGTTGGAGAGGTAGCGCGTATTATGTCTCGGAGATATGGTGAACAAAGTGAAAAACCTTCCGATAAGGATAAAGAACTTGGTGATGAATTAGCTGATGTTTTGTTTGTTCTCACTTGTATAGCGAATCAAACAGGTGTTGATCTGGAGGAGGCTGTTAAAAAAAACCTGGACAAAAAGACACAGCGCGATCACAGCCGACATCGTCAAAATGATAAACTGAGGTAATAGTCTTACACTAACCGCAGCTTAAAACGATATTCTTCAATAATTCTTGTTATTTTATTCCTCAAATTTGATGTAGCACTTAACAAGATCATTCAGAACATATAAAACTTCCACTTGACGTTAACAAATTACCACATAGCGAAGATACATGCAAAAACACGGTAGGAGATATCCACCTATTTTAGTTTTTCGCTGAATCTATGGCTCTTCAGTTTCAAGAAGGACAAATCATACCCATCATCACAGATGGTTCTACAGCTTATCCAACTCCCATTTTTTTTCGAACGATTCGAAGGGTCTAAGTGATGAGTTTTTCCACGACATTTCAGTACCTCATGAACAAATTGACATAATGCTTATTCATCTAATTTTTAGATATATGTTAATGCTTCACTTTAAATTTTGTTATATTGATCTTTCAATAGTTACAGTAGTAAAAACTTGCGTTAAAAATCTAGAAAAATAAAAACATGAATAATACATCGTTACTTTTTGCATTGTTTTCCCTCTTATCAACAGTGATGCTGGGACAAAAAATTCAATCGATCGATATCGATACGGATATCTCAAATGTGACCGTTTACTTATCAGGAGCTGAAATCAACCGCAATTATCAAGTTCAATTGAATGAAGGGTTGAACGAACTCCGATTTCACAACATCAGTGCAAATGCAGATTCGAGGAGTATTCAATTTGAAATGGAACAAGCTGCAGATCTTCTATCTATTACTATGGAAAGTGATTACCTCAAGAGACAAGAAGTCACACAACGCATCGCTTCTGTTCGTGATTCAATTGAACTACTCAAGTCTAAAACCCAGCAAATACAAGATGAAATTAACGCGCTTCAAACTGAAAAGAATGTCTTATCTACCAACCGGGATATTAAAGGAGATAATGTAAGCCTCACTGTCGAACAAATTCAATCAACTGCTAAATTTTATCGCCAGCGCTCATTAGCCATCAATACCAACATTTCAAAAAAGGAGCGCAATTTTAAACGTATCAACACGCAGGTCACTAAGTTAGAACAGCAACTTAAAGCTTACAATTATAAAGAAAATGCACGAAACAATGTGATCGTTATCCTTGTAGAATCCAATGCGCCAATAAAACTTGAAGGTCAGCTTAAATACAATGTTTCACAGGCCGGATGGGCACCTAATTACGACCTTATCGCTGAGGATATCTCAGGAGGAATTGAATTAAAGTACAAAGCTAAAGTATTTAATAACACCGGAAATAACTGGAACAATGTCGGTATTCACCTATCGACAGGTGACCCAAATTTGAGTGCTTCTGTACCTGAACTCGACCCCTGGAGGCTTAATTACCAACAACTGGATTACAACTATCGATCAAAAGGTAAAATGAATTACCAGGTCCCTCAAGCACAATCCAGGAAAGCTCCAAGACAGAAAAGTGAACGCAGTGATAAAGGGCTCAATGGACAAGGTCGAATCCAGAACAGGCACACAGGAAATATGACTGGCGTAAATGATACTCCTGAAATGCGCAGAATAGAAGTTAGTGAACTCTCTACAGAATTTAAAATTGACCGGAAATATTCTATACCTTCAAATGCTAAACCATACATCGTTGAAATTACGGAGTACGAATTGGATGCCAGTTTCGCTCATATTGCTATTCCTAAACTAGAGAAAGATGCATTTTTATTAGCAAAAATCACGGGGTGGGAACAACTTGACCTCGTACCTGGACCATCTAATATCTATTTCAATCAAACCTACGTCGGCGAATCGTATATTAATACCCGAAATGTTGAGGATACACTTGGTTTATCTTTTGGACGTGATGACAAAATTATCGTGACCAGAAAACGCGTTGAGGACTTCTCGAGTAAAAGTATCATTGGCAATTCGAAAAAAGATACCTATGCCTATGAAATCATCGTTAAAAATAATCGGTCCAGAACTATTGATTTAGAACTCATCGATCAGATCCCCATTTCTACCAACAGTGATATTGATGTCGCTGTAGACGAGATATCGAATGCTCAGTACGACGAATCTACGGGTGAATTAAAATGGAATATTAACGCTGAACCAGGTGAAGCTCAGAAATATAAAATTGCTTTCACCATCAAGTACCCCAAAGACAAGCATATCCAAGTAAAAAAATTCAGAACTGTTTCTGCTCCAAGCTTTTAATTAAAATGAAAAATTATCGTGCATATCTCAACTGGAGTAGCGGAAAAGATGCGAGTCTTGCTCTGTTTATGAATCAGCAGGATCCGTCATTGAAAATTGAGCGACTATTCACGACGGTCAACGCTGGCAATCAAAGGGTGAATATGCACGGAGTTCATCGCAACTTGCTCGATGCACAAGCTTCGGCTATCGACCTACCTATTGACATTTTAGAACTCCCGGAACAAGTCGACATGGAGCAATATAACGCACTCATGAAAGAACAACTAATTCGCTACAAGACAGCGGGTTTATATCATAGCGTTTTCGGCGATATTTTTTTAGAAGACTTAAAAAAATATCGTGAGCAACAACTCCTTGAAGTAGGTGTTCAAGCACATTTCCCACTTTGGAAAAAGAATACAACAACACTACTTAAAACTTTTATTGAAAGTAGGTTTAAGGCTATAGTTGTTGCGGTAAATGAGCATTTCTTAAATGCTTCTTTTTGCGGACGGGAGATCAATACGTCCTTTTTGGAGGATTTACCTCATCATGTTGATCCATGTGGAGAAAACGGTGAGTTTCATACGTTTTGCTACGATGGCCCTATCTTTAATCACCCTATCCAACTCCAATATGGATCAACGGTCAGAAAGAGTTATCCGGCACCCCACGGAAATTCTCAAGGTGTCTCGAAATATCATTTCCGCTTTCAAGATTTGGAAGTTTTTTAACATGCACTTTCTCAAAAAGCAAGTGTAGTTTAAAATATCACCGAATTGACGCAACTAATTCCGACACGAAACGTTAACTTAGTTAGCTATCCAAAATGAATAACATGAATAACATTCTAAAAACGCTTGGCCTTGCAGCTCTATACATTTATTTAACACCACTGCACGCACAAATTGTCAGTCAGTTTGATTTTGACAGTAACCCAGTTACCAATGCAACTATTGGTCCTGATGCGACTTCGGTATCGAGCAGCGCGACTTCAAGTCCTGGTGGGATTAATGGAACCAACGGTCTGAATGCAGGTAATCCCAAGATGGACATCGATATGGTCGTACCTGGATCACCTACATTTGATGTAAACGGAATAGATGTTTCCTTTTATTTTCAGCGCGACGAAAACACAGCCCAGTTTATTGAACGCGGTCAAAGTTTACAGATTAGTGGGGCCAGGAACCTCAGTGTTCGTTATCGCGTTGAAGACGGTGGTGGCGGATACAACACTGTTACCTCTGGAAATATTTACGGGATACCTAATGATAACACAATGCGTCAATATCGTTTTATCTATACCCCATGTGATGGTGTAGGTGTTTTTATGGTCGATAATACCGTGATATGGTCAAACGATGGACCCGATAATCTCAACATGTATTGGATCGGTGCCGGAAATCTCGAGATAGGCCGACAAATGGACGGCACGGGCTTTGATCGCACTATGCTCGACCATATTGTTATCGGTTCTGTGGATTGTTCTCCCCTACCCGTTGAGTTTATTGATGTTACTGCCACGCCTGAAGATAACCGAAGTGTTTACGTGGAATGGGCAACAGGGTCAGAAATGAATAACAGTCACTTCGAAATTGAACGAAAAACAAAACAGCACGATTGGATGATGATTGGTTCCGTACAAGGTGCTGGTAATAGTTCACAAAAAATCGAATACTCATTTTTTGATCACAATGCAACTCAAGGAATCAATTATTATCGCATACGACAAATTGATTTTGATGGAGATTATGATTATTCACCAATAGCGGCTGTCAATTTAGAGTCAACTGAAATCATTATACAACCCGAAGCCGAGACTGGACATTTTTTAATCACCATAGGCGGTATTGAAGCTCCCAATGAACCGAATCACTACCCATTAAAAATCTTTTCGAGCCAAGGTAATTTGGTACACGCTATTTCACACAACTCAACTTCGACTTTTGCCATTGACTTAAGTCGTGTTCCAAAAGGTGTCTACGTGGTTCAATGGGGCAAAAGGAGCAAACGTTTTATGGTAGAGTAATCCAACTAATAGAGTTGTTGCACTGCACTTTTCATGTTCATCCTTTGGCTTAAAGGCTTTTCCAACGGTTATCGTTCTGTGTTTTTCGGTGGTGCGGACGGAGGAACAGGTCCTATATATGTTGCGCACGGTACACTTCGTTTGCAATGCTTACGATTTTTAATCTCGTACTTGTTTTCGCCTTTCTCCGTAACGTGGATTACCTTTTCTGGTTGTCGAAAATACGATTGCAAGCAATCAGTATCAATTGCTTTGTAAAGACGCGTGCTCGTTTTATATTGCTCCAGCATGTCTTCATAGGTTTTACGATCTTTTTTATCGGCGAATACCACACTATATTGACCTGCAGGCAGCTTAGCGTTGATCCAACCTTCTTGATTGCTCGTGAACGTATAGTCGATCGAATCTTCAATATTATTCACGGTATCGTTCCGTAAAAATATGGAGGTGTTAGCCATCGCTTTGGGTGTATTCAGTTCATCCAGCAATTCTTGTGGTGGTTTTGCTCCACCACAGTAGGCTTCAGTTTCTGTGAGATGAAAACGAACTTCAATCTTTTCATTCACAATATCAGGAGAAAGTTCAGCAATATTCGACGTGTTATTTGCACAAGCCCCCAAGAACAAGGCTACCAGTATTATCATATTCTTTCCCATAGCGTAATTTTTAAAAACGGTCTTGATCAATTTTCAGAATTCAAACAGTGAAGTTACTATTTAATATTTGATTAAAGAAGCGAAAGAAAGCGTATAAAAAATACACCTCCTCAAAACCGTTAATGATTCGCTCATGATCAATACGCGTTCCACCATCATAAGATAACTCTTTTTGTTAACGAACAAATCATTTACATTGTTAGCGCCAAAACTCTTATCTTGGCCATCAATGAAAACTAAAAAACAAATGCTTACAAGTGTTTTAATTGTCCTGGGAGGATGCTTTGGAGCCTTTGGGGCTTTCCAATTGCAAAAAGCAGGTCTGAGTCCAGTGATTGCTTCTTGTATCGTAGGAATTATTGGGGTCCTCATTGGTCATGCACTCAATTCCGAAGATCTACCAATGATTATATTTGCGGGAAGTTTTGTTGGAATGACAGCGGTCGGTATGGCTTCTTTCCCCATTATACTGTTGGCGGGATTATGCTGTGGATTGCTATACTTACTTGCTGCACCTATTTTTGTAGGGTATGGTGGTAAGCTGGGAACGATCGCTTTTATTAGTGTTACAATCGTCTTCACCTTCTACTGGATTATTGGTAAGAATGTAGGGTGATTTCTATGTCTCATGTTGATACTTCACTGATCTCACGGTATATCTCAAAGTATTTAGCGACTACGAATCGGTGATGGTCACTTACAAAATATTGGAAATTATCGAGTCTCTTGCCATTTTTACACGTGGGCAAAGACTATTCAAGCACCGCTATTCATCTCAGCCTTCAATTTATAAAAGTCAGCTTTGACTTATATCTATACAAAAAACAAAACCCCCGAAGAAATTGATACTCTTCGAGGGTTTCTATTCCTCCAGCCATAGAGGCGTAT
>CAJXMN010000013.1 GCA_913056215.1 uncultured Flavobacteriales bacterium
GTTTGAAAGCGACTTATATCGAAGACGATCATCTCGATCAAGTTGATTTTTCTGATCTCTCTACATTAGATGAAAATACGCAGATCTTCGATCCTTTATTGAGTAATCTTGGGGAGTTGAGAACTAAATTCCCAGTTGCTTTGAAAGAAAGCTCTTTTGCTCACTTGGTATAGAAGCAGAATTCGGGTTTCGGGCTTCGAGAGCATTTCGACAGGCTCTATGCCCTCCTCAGCCCTCATTCCTCATTCTCCAGCCCTCATTCGTCACTAGAAATAGGAGTTTGTTTCCACTTCATAATGAAAGACTCTCGAAGGCTGAATCCGTAATTCGTATGCTCTCGAAGGCTGAGTCTCTCCCAAAATCGTTTCATATTTCTCCGGCACCTTCTCGAATTACAACGGGGTGATCATTTGTGCAATCCAAAATCGTCGACGCTTTTAGCTGGCCTGTTCCTCCATCAATAATTGTCGGGATCTTATCATCGAAGCGCTGATAAATCTCGTATGGATCAGTAAAGTACTCCATAAGTTCATCATCATTATTGTTTAACGATGTTGTTACCAGTGGATTTCCAAGTTTTTCGACAATCGAAAGGACGATTTTGTTATTGGGAACCTTAATTCCAATTTCCTTTCGTTTGGCATCAAATAGTTTTGTAACGTCGTTCGATGCGTTGAGAATAAACGTATAAGGGCCTGGGAGGTGCTGTTTCATGAGTTTGAAGGTCGGTTGACTGATCTGTTTGACATACTCAGAGATCTGACTGAAATCTTTGCATATAATAGAAAATTGTGATTGTTTAAGCTTAACGGATTTAAATTTAGCGAGTTTTTCCAATGCTTTTTTATTATTGAGGTCACACCCCATAGCATAAACTGTATCTGTGGGATAAATAATCAATTCACCTTTCTTTAGTTGAGCTACCACATCATCAATGAGTCGATTATCAATGTTTTCTTCGTTGATCTCTACTAACATAGTCCATTTAATTTTGAATATTCCATTCTAAATTTAGCGATTTAAAATCTACTGACGTCATTTTACTTTGTTAAAGAAATTAAATGAGCCATTTACCCCTTATCCATGTGTATAACTTAATCGCTAATGGATGTATGTAATTTTATTAGTTTGAAAAAAGATATATTGAATTAACTTATCAACAGGGGACACGGGTATTATACATTGTACAATACATCAAATAATGCTTTTTAGGGTCTTAGTTTACCTGAATTTGATCTTCAAACTTCATGCTGTTCTGTCATAGTTTAAAATGAAGACTTTTATTTTGACAGATAATTCCATGAAAAGAAAAGTAAATGCTTGAAGCATTTTTGCTGTATTTTATGTACACAGTTCTTTCTTTACCTGGATAAATTGGTATATTAGTTTGATTTTGAATAAATTGAATTTGACGAACATGATTCCTGTTGCTATTACTTAGATAGAGTAAACTGCTACCATTATTTTTAATGCGAATTGAATCTTCTATCCATTCGTTATTTTTAAATCGCGCTCTTTTTTCTGAAAAGGACAGTTTTTTTAAGGAATCAATAACCTCTACATCTGCGCATAAAGCAGGTTGGTTTAGGACGATGTTCCGGACGTATGGAGATTGACGACTTCCAGCGGAAGCAGAGCCTGCAAGCAATAAATTCTGTCCTTTGTTCAATAAAACCCGAGAAGTCATTCTTACTGCACGTCTTCGCTTAGCTTGACTTAATGAGTCATTGGTATATAGATATGTTGTTAAATCATCAACTTCACCTCTTTGATTGACTCTTTTTATTAATAATTCATTTGGTCTGTAGGTGTACTGTACAAACAACATTTCGAGGTTCTGCAAGAGCAGACCATTCGAAAAATCCGGATCATTCTCGGGCACGTGATATTGATATTGTAAATTACCTGACAAATCAAGAACCATTATTTCTTTGTTGGTGACGATCCCCAGGTTATTTTTATGAACACTCATTTTGTAATTTCTTAATGAGCCCGTAAACCCGTTTCCTACTTGATAACTTTTTTTCCATTGTTTTTTGCCGTCTTGATCGTATTTAAAAACATGGATGAAGGTTGCAGTGGTGTCTTTATCTTTCGATTTTGCACAAGCATACCAATTTTTTTGACCATCAAATTGAATCTCGCTAGTGAAGGACAGCTGCTCATCTGCAATTTTATATTTATTTTGAACCTGACCAGTTTTATCGGTCCAAATAACAGAGAGTTTATCGTTTTTTAGAAGAGTAAAAACCAGTTCATTGTCAACGCTTGTCATCGATCTTGCGCTAAAATCAATAGCATGCGTATTCATTTGCTCTCCATTGGCACTCAAGGTAATAATTGTACTATCGCTAGAAAACAAGACATAGTCGCCGTTGACATCCGCTATCGATAGAACGCTTTTACCTTTGAGTGAGTCTAAGGATACTTTCCAGAGCACTGCACCTTGATCGTTGATTTTGAAAAGAAAAGGATTTCTTATATGCTTCATGCGGCGACCCTGGATGAGATTTTCTCGTCTTTTCATTTTTCCAAGGAGTAAGTAGTTACCGTCACTTGTGATGATTCCTTCCTTAAAAGAACCATCAGGCATCGTAAAGTTACGGACTTTTGCGGGAAGGCCTTTGAGTTCAGGCAATAGTTCAAATGCATAATTTTGGTTAACTTGAGATGATATGCTCGATTGCTTTTTAGAGGTCGCACAACTCGATACGAGTGTCCCTAATAGTATAAATAGTAATATGCGTTTCATAAGTATCGCTTTAGTTGTTTATAATTATAATTTTAGTTTGATCTCGAAAGAACATTTCGCTTCATTATCGGGCTTGGGGTTCGTTTATTTTACATAAAAGCTTCTAGGATGCCGTATAATTGTAAATCTAATGAGCTACCGAACTACCACTTTATATACTTCCTGCTCGTTATTTGTGAATAGATGAACAAAATAGATACCAGCTGGTTGATTCATGGTCAATTTTATTCTTTTTTCATCATTATTTTTGATCTTTTGAAGTACACTTCCGTTCAAATCTGTAATTTCAATATTCACCTGCTGATCTGATAATACACGTTCTATAAAAAGATCCCCGCATGTCGGGTTGGGATATACTTGATAAGAACCACTTAGTTTATTTTTATCAATTCCAGTTGAAGATGAACCATCCATTTTGACAATCCAGTAATCTAAGTTCCCATTGTTCCCACTAAGGTCACCGTCTGATGAATTTGATTGACCAGATAAGATAAACCATCCATCCGATGTTTGCTGAATGGACTTAGGGGTTTCAGACATGCTACCTCCAAAATTTCTCTCCCATAAAATCCCTCCTAGGTTGTCGAGTTTTATGATCCAATAATCAGCACCTCCATTGTTTCCTCCAACATCACCATCAATAGATTGTGAATAACCAGCAATAGCATATCCGTCATCATCGGTTTGTACCATGGAAAACGCCCAATCTGCATCAATTCCACCATAAATGTTCTCCCATTCGAGTTCTCCGAGGTTATCCAGTTTTATCATCCAGTAGTCTCCGCCACCATGGTTACTAGAAATATCTCCATCGGAAGATGCTGACTGTCCTGCTATAGCATATCCTCCATCAGTTGTTATTTGCATTGCATAAGATCGATCGTTTCCACTTCCTCCATAGTTTTTCTCCCATAAAAGTGCACCCGTATCATCAAGCTTTATGATCCAGAAATCATTGCCACCATTATTACCGCTTACATCATTGTCTCCGGATCCTGAAGATCCTGATACAACATAACCATTATCAGAAGTTTGTTGTATAGCCGTAGGGAAATCCCAGTCGCTACCGCCAATGTTTTCTTCCCATTGAAGATTGCCAGTGCCATCAATTTTGATGATCCAAAAATCATCATTGCCTTTATTACCACCGACATCACCATCTGCTGATGTCGAGGAACCTGCAACTACATATCCTCCATCCGAGGTTTCCCGAATAGCATTAGCTGAATCATAACCGCTTCCCCCATAGTTGTTTTCCCATAGAAGAGATCCATTGTTATCCAGTTTGATGAGCCAATAATCTGTAAACCCATTGTTATCACTAACATCACCATCGGAAGAGCTAGAAGAACCTGCTGCAATAAACCCGCCACCTGAAACTTCTTGAATCGAATAAACTCTGTCATTATTGCTGCCTCCGAAATTGTTTTCCCATTCCACAATACCTTGATCATCGAGCTTTACGATCCAATAATCCATATTTCCGTTATTCCCACTCACGTCCCCATCTAAAGACTCAGAGATACCCGCAATTATGTATCCGCCATCGGAGGTTTGCACTATAGAGTTCCCCCATTCGTTACCGCTTCCTCCGAGATGTGTTTCCCAGTCAATACTTTGTGAATAAAAAGTGGTATGAAGCAATATAAATTGGATCAGAATAATGGTGTAATAATTCTTTTTCATAAGCAGTTAGTGTTCATGCTGTGGGCAGCAACTTGTCTTTAAATATACAAAATCGGCACCAAATTGTGATTTTTTAAGTATGGATTAGGCACAAATGTAATTATTTTAAAAAAAAGCAATCTAATATTTCAATGAAATATTCATTTACGATCAATATTGTCCGATTAAATCGAGAGCTATTCTGTTTTATACTACTACCTTTCATTTTTTATTCACGCTTAGTTAATATTTATAGATGTTCATGAACCCGGTTAACACCACGCTTCTTGAAAAAAACGAAACAAAAATTCAAGGCTGTCAAAGCAAAACGATCTCAATGAATACAACCATCTTTATTTTTTAGACAAAAAAAGTTCATTCATTAGATCAACCCCTTATGGCTATAAAACAGCTGAAATTATTACCAACTAAAGGATATAGAGAAGTTAAAATAATTTTACCGGACAGTTGTGATTTACGATTAATTATAAACTGTTATTTAATGCATTGTACTTTGAAAGTTCGTGTATTGAACTGTTAAGTTAAGTGGACTAGACTGGTTTTGAATTGAAAAATCATCACTATTTCTTATTTAATGGAACAAGAGCACCGAGTTTTAGAACACCTATTCGGGAGGCTGTAACCCGAAATAAATTTTAAAGTTATGAAGTCATGAATAGTATAATTAATAATTATTTATTACTTTTTAGCGTGTTTTGCACCTTGTAACGATAGTCGTTTATGAAAATAATTGTATTTCTTGTTGTTTTATTACCTGTAGTCTCAACCGGACAAACTAAGGAGTTCTATTTTGGTTCAAATTTTTCTAATTATTATTGGTTTGGAGATAACAATTCATTAAACACAAATGCCTACTTACCTGGTTTGCAAATAGGGCTTAAGTGGGGTAATAAAGAAAAAAATCTCTTTGGAAAACAGAAGCGGTTACAAATGGCCTTTGCCCTTGAGTATAATTTGGCACAAATAGGTAAAACGAATGAACTGTCTTCAAGAATACCTTTTATTGATGAAAGAGGTGTACACAGCTTGCGAACGAGTATACCTATTCGATTTATATTCAATAGGAAATCAAAAACAAATTTCTTCATTTTGGGAGAACCTGGGTTGAATTTAATTTTTTATCAGAGCCATGATAGAACAGATGACATAAATGATCAACTCAACCCAATTGATTTATTTGTGAGAGCTGGTGCTGGTATAAAAACAGAGTTTCTAAAAGATGATTATGAAAAGAGTGGCTATAAATTCTCTGGATTAACATTTACAGCAAGTAAATATATATCAATTGATCCCATCAGATCTAATAATGCAAAAATTGGTATTCTTGACCAGCTATTATTTGATATAGGTTTACGTTTTACTTATTTCAAGGCTAAAAAAGGATGGTTTAATTAAATTTATATTTAAAAATAAATATGCATCATCATGAAAAGTAAATTAATGATCCTGATCGATGGAGTTTTGCTCTTTGCTTGCGATAATGATAAGCATCAGTCCTTCACTAAGGCTTAGTGCTAAGTTCACAGGGATTACAAGGTAGATAGAAGAATATTGAATCCATTTTTGTTGAATCTCTCATTGACTCTAACTCTCTGTAAAAACTTAAATCCTTGAAGTAAACTGTGTCTAATTCATGATCTATTTCAATTTCAAGAGAACCATATGGAGTGTTATAAAACGGTTCACATTCCGTTGGAATCTCAATTGAATTTTTAGCATTACTTTCTTTAAAGGTCTCAGTTAAGTAATAACGCCAAACCCCTTCGTATAAACGAATCGAGAACAAACCTGAACGATCCGTTTCTACTTTAAAATTCATATCTGGATCACTAACTTTCCTGAAAATAAGCGTAGTGTTCTGTACATCTTGAAAAGGCTGGGTTTGCATGTAGTTATTTGGAGGTTTGGCACCACCGCAATAATTCATTTTATAAACTGCTTTACCTTGTAATACAACTGATTTCTCATCAGAAAAAACACTGTCGTGTCTCATTTTATCGACATTTTCTCTATGAAAATCGCGGCTTGAATAGCACGATAATAAAAGTAGAACCACGAACAAGTATAAACAAAACTTCATGTTTTAATCGTTTTTTATAAAAGTATAATACAAATCATTAAGGCGTATGAAAAAATAATGCCAAGTTTCTTTAAAATGCTGAAGCTGCCTAAGATTAACTTTTAATTAAATAGATTGGAGACAGATAAATTATGATTCAAGATTATGGATTTTTCATTTCACTTTTTTCCTTATATTATAGGATTATGTATAAATTACTAAGTAACTTATTTATTGGTTCGTTGATTTTGCTTACGGCTTGTTCGGAAGAAAACAAACGAACTGATAAAGGAGAAACGACTGATAAAATCAATCAAGACAGTACGTTACCTAAGTTTTCACGTGATCTTGAGGCGATTAAAGAAGACGGTGTTCTACATGCTATTACGATCTATAATTCAACCAGCTACTTTCTATACCGAGGGGAGCCAATGGGATTTGAATATGAGCTGCTTTCGCGCTTAGCAAATGACTTAGATCTAGAACTCAAGATTACGATTGCTGAAGATATCGATGAATTATTTCATATGTTAAATAGAGGCGCTGGCGACTTGGTAGCCTACGGTTTAACGATCACTGAGCCTAGACAGAAACAAGTTAATTTTACAGAACATCACTATGTTACACATCAGACATTAGTTCAGCGAATGCCCGATAACTGGCGTTCCCTTCCTGGCTATAAGATCGAAAAGAACGTCGTTTCCAACACACTAGAGTTAATGGAAGATACGGTGTGGGTCAGAGAGAAAACTTCGTATGCCGAACGTATCAAGAACTTACAGAATGAGATTGGTGCAGATATCCCGATCGAGCACATTGAAGGACGAATTCCCACGGATGAAATCATTCGAATGGTAGTGGATGGAGAAATAGAAAGAACGATTGCTGATTATAACATTGCAGCAATCAACAAGACCTATTATCCTATATTACACATTGATACACGTATTTCATTTGCACAGCGTATAGCCTGGGCGGTGCGTAAGAACTCTCCACAACTTTTGAAGGCGATCAATAAATGGATTTCTAAAGAGAAGAAGTCAGATGATTATTACGTGATCTACAATAAATACTTTAAAAACAGGAAGTCGTTTAGAGCGCGAATACGTAGCGACTTTTACAGCAAAAACAGCAATGCAATCAGTAAATTCGATGATATTATTAAAAAAAATGCTGAACGTATCGGCTGGGATTGGCGTTTACTTTGCTCTCAAGTATATCAGGAGTCCAGGTTTAATCCTAAGGCAAAGTCCTGGGCAGGAGCAGGAGGGTTGATTCAATTAATGCCTGCTACAGCGAAAGAAGTTGGTGTTAGTAACAGTTATGATCCAGCACAGAATATAAGTGGTGGTGTCACTTACTTGAATCGAATGCGCGATAACTTTGCATCTGTAGAGGATTCTATTCAAAAAATAAAATTTACCCTTGCCGCGTTTAATTGTGGATTAGGTCACGTACTTGATGCGAAACGCTTAACTAAGAAAAACGGTAAAGACCCAAATGTTTGGGATAACAACGTAGAGGAATACATTTTGAAATTAAAAGATAAAAAGTACTTTCTCGATGATGTCGTTAAATATGGGTTTGTTAGGGGAGAGGAGCCCTACAATTATGTGCGGGATATCTTTTTGCGTTATGATCATTACAAAAAGTTTATTGAGCGGTGATAGTTTGTCTGAGTTTGTAATCTGTTAGCCGATATGATGGACATCACGGTCCTGGAAATTTTAATGTCTTTTAGGCCTTTATTTTCTGAGTTGTTCAAAATATATCATATATCGCTTATTGATTAGGTAATACCATGCATCTTAATTAGGTATAGACCAGCAAATCACCTTATATTTATGATTTTAAAGTCATATTCATGTTTTATAATTCGTATTTCAAGTTTTTCATTTCATTGATTTTCTACCCGCTAATTTTCAGTTGGAATGTCTTTGGACAGTTGAATAGTGATAGTATTCAGCAAACTGATAAACTAGCCGCGAATTACTATACTAAATTGTCTGCAAGCATAACGCATCCGGTGTATCGTGATTTTGCTACCTCCCCTTTATTTTTCAGAGGAATTGGATTAAACCTAACAGCTGGATGGTTAAATCAGTCCGATTTAAGAGAGCGAATTTTTCAAATTGAAACGGTCGCAGCAGCTATGTCTCCGAAAACTCCGAAAAGTGATCTTATAAAAGCTAGAGGATTATCTTTTTTTGGACAACTGAATGCTTTCTACCAAGAGCTATGGAAGCTTGAAAAGTTTTCGAGTTCACGTAATAATATCAAAATTGGTGGTGCGCTGCTCATAACACAAAACGCTCGTATAAACAGGGGACTCCAGAATAATGCATTGGGTTTGGAGAGTATTTATAATCTAATGGCATCCGCTCAGATCAAACGAGATATTTCAAGGAGAAAGAAGAAAAAAATCAATCTATTTCTTTTTAAACCTGAATTAAAACCTGTAAAAAGAGATTTAAGATTTCTTCTAAATATCGGTGTACTAAATGTTAATTATCGCCCTGGTTACGCCTATTCCTATGATAGTGAGTTGGTGGGTACAGAAACAGGTCCTGTCAAGTGGGAGTTCGACAATTATAAATGGTCCCTGAACGGATGGAGAATTCAAACGCAGCTTGAGTATATTAAATACCTGAATAATGGAAATGCTCGAAGTTGGTCATATATTTGGAGAGCGGCACATATTCCTGGTAGACATGAGGCTTTTCAAATGGCAAGTCATCAAATCCAATTCACATTATTCTTTAATTCTAAAAAAAGTAAATCATGAGGATTACCGTTTTAATATTATCGATATTTATTTTCGCCTCATGTGAGAAAATGCTTTTTAGGCCTGATTTAAACTCAGGAGACCCCCTGAAAAATTTTGATTATTTATGGAATGAAGTCGATAAAAAATACAGCTATTTTGAATTGAAAAGTGTTAACTGGAAAGCGATAAGGGATCAATATCGTCCAATGCTTTCAGCGAAATCAAGTGAAACTGAATTGTTCAACGTGATGGCAAACATGTTGAACGAACTTAAAGATAATCACAGCAATTTGGTCTCACCATTTAATGTTTCTCAATACCCAGTAGATTTGACTGGTCCAGAAAACTTTCGATGGAGAACTATAGAAGAGCATTATCTTCCTGATATATGGAGAACAGGACCTTTGTTAAATGACTTCCTTAGCGATGAAGAGGTGGGGTATATTCGTTACTCTAGTTTTGTGTCTAGTTTTAGCAGTGCTCAAATGGACCTGGTTTTAGAACGCTTTAAAGATACGAAAGGGCTTATTATTGATCTTAGAAAAAATGGAGGAGGAAGCATATTTAACATTCCTAAATTACTTGCAAGATTTGTTGATACCAAGACATTGGTAGGTTATAATATCACGCGAAATGGCCCTAATCATGATGACTTCGGAGAGAAAGAAGATATTTACATAACGCCGCATAATGGGATTAAATACTTGAAGCCAGTAGTTGTACTTATTGACAGAGGTTCATATAGTGCTACTACAACTTTTGCTTTGGCAACAAAAGCTCTACCTAATATACTATTAATGGGAGATACTACCGGAGGAGGAGGTGGACTTCCTAATGGTGGACAGTTGCCAAATGGATGGACTTATCGTTTCAGTGTTAGTCAACTACTTGATTTGAATGGAAGCAATTATGCTGAAAATGGTGTCCCGGCAGATATAGAAGTGAATTTTGATTGGACAGATTTAACAAAGGATGAAATTCTGGATAGCGCTATCTATGAAATTGTGAATTAAACAAATACCGTCAAGATACGCTAGTTATTATGATCTGTACGAATTCAAAGAATATATGATTTAACATTTTTAACGGATAAATTGAAATTTAGCTGAATTAGCATCTAGAAATACGAAAAATATGATCCCAAAAGAAGCACTTGACTTTTTAAAGAAACTAGAGAAAAACAACAATCGAGACTGGTTCAAGAAAAATAAATCGACCTTTAAAAAGCATCAGGCAGATGTGAAAGAAGTATTTGAGTCGATCAAAACAAGGTTAAATGAAAATGATGAGATCGAGAAGTTGAAAATGTTCCGGATTTATCGTGACGTGCGCTTTTCCAAAGATAAAACGCCGTATAAAACCCATTTTTCTGGTTATTGTTCAAGATTAGGGAAGGAGCGAAGAGGAAGTTACTATGTTCACATTCAGCCCAGTGAGTCTTTTCTCGGAGTTGGTTTTTGGGATCCAAACAAAGATGATTTACTAAGGGTCAGAAAAGAGATCGAAATGGATGCCGGTGAATTTTATGAGTTCCTGGAAGATCCTGATTTTAAGAAAACGTGGGGATCGTTTTACGGTCCAACGTTAAAAACGGCTCCCAGAGGGTTTGAAAAGGATCATCCAGACATAGAGCTATTGAGAAGAAAGAACTTTACGTTTGTACACCCGCTTCGAGATGAAGAGGTGCTTTCTCCTGACTTTGTAGATAATACCGTTAGAGCATTTGAGAACGCTAGACCTTTCCTGGATTTGCTGAGTGATGTTCTAACGACGGACTTGAATGGGGAATCAATTATTTAAAATAAAACCCCCTTAATTTACAATAGGGTTGTAAACTACGACAAATACTATCCAAAACAAGTGGACTTCTCAGATCTATGCGATTCCAATCCCGTGAATCTGGAATAATCCATACTACTGAATCCCATTAAACAGAAACAATCCCAACCCCATCATTCTTCCTATATTTACGCCCATGAAAAAGTACAATCCAAAAACCTGGTTCAGGCACATCCTGGAATTTCATAAAACAGACACTTTATGGGCGTTTCGTTATGAAATATTGATCATTGCTTTATATGCTACGGGGCTCAGTTATCTTGAAATCACCTATTGGAGCGAGTACGAATCTTTTTTTGCAGCTGTAAATGACGTATTTTCTTTTATAGGTTTTGCTTTTTCATTATTACTCGTTTTCCGAATTAATTCAGCCTATGATAAATGGTGGGAAGGACGAAAACATTGGGGTGCGCTAGTCAATAATTGCAGAAATTTTGCGATTAAGGTGAAAGCGATGGTAAGCGATAAAAATCAGCCTGAAAAAAATCATTTATACGATTTCATGGCAGCATTCCCGTCTTCGTTAAGGTTTCATTTAAGAGATCAGACCGAAGTAGAGAGACTACCGTTAAGTGATGACCTCAAGAATAGATTAAAAGGAAAGAACCATATTCCAAATGCGATTGCGAGCGTGTTGTATCAAGAAATACAACAATTGAAAAAGCAAGGTGAATTAACGGAGGAAGAGATGATCATTCTGGATAAAGAACTGAAATCGTTGACAGATGTCCTCGGTGCTTGCGAACGGATCAAAAAGACACCTATTCCATACAGCTACAACATTTTCTTAAAAAAGTTGATCTTCATTTTTGTAGCTATGACGCCCGTAGCTTTTGTGGCCGACCTTAATTACTGGTGTATTCCTGCAACCGTACTTGTTTTCTATGTATTTGTAGGACTCGAATACATTTCAGAAGAAATAGAAGAGCCTTTTGGAACCGACAGTAATGACTTACCTACAGATAATATGGCGGATACCATTTATGAGAATATTCAAGAGATTCGGTCGTGATAAATGAGCCACTTCTGAAACCTCATTTGTTATTGTTGATATCTAATTGACGACTAGACAGATAGTTTTAAAGAGAAAACCTTAAATTTGTTAGTACACAAAAATAAACAGGACTTCCAGTAATCGATCGATAAACACAGTTTCGTTGTATGTTTAGACTAGATTGTCACTAACTGAAACTAGAACTAAAAATTAGCAATTATCAAAACATATAAATGATATGAAGCGTTATTCAATTATTAAACGAAGTACAATGTGGTCTACAAAAGGACTTAAAAATGATGTAGAAAAATTACTTAACGACAAAAGCGCTGAAGGCTATGAAATAGTTTCCGTAGCATTTGGAGTGAACTTGTGGTGGATGCCAACTGCTTTTGTAACAATCTGTAAGTAATAAATTATCGAGAAAAGGTCATCTTCATGCGAAGAGTGAATGATGAATTCATAATAGCAATATTTATCTAAACAAAACTTAACTACTTTTATGGTACTAACACAACTAACCAACAAGTTCAACTCAAAATCTCACAACATGATGAAGCATCTTTTTCTATCCCTAGTATTAACTATTGTTAGTTCAGCCACAATTTTCGCTCAAGAAAAGGTTGAGCTCAAATCTGTTTGTGTGCCAGAGAATACCAAGTATCAGATACATGTAGAGTCTGTGGATGAATTCAAGGACTCTCTAACGATTAGATTGAATGTTGCGAAAGCCTTTGATACGTATAACAGATATGAGGCAGATATTAATTATACCGAAACGTTTGCCAATGAAACTTCCATCATTCAAATTGCTCCGACAATCGCATTTCAGGTTCACGTTACTAGAGTAGTGATAAGAGGTGAAAAGTATTACTTGAAAGCACATACATTTTTTCTAATGAAAGAAGAGTGTTGGGAACCCATGACGACTCATTCCGCATGGTCGAAAATGATGCTAGGAATAAACACTGGAGATTCTTCTGTAAATGGGGTAGGATTTGAAGGTGAGCTGTTGATAGAGTAGTGGTTTTTTTTCTTTTGATTTGGCAATTATCTATCTCTGCAAGTGGGTATTAGTCAAAGGAAACTTTATTATTCTTGAAATAAAATGATGAAAAAGAACAATGCTATTAAAAATCATGTAAAACCTGAATACATAACTTAGATCAAGGAAGTCAATTTACCAGTGATGAATTTATAGCCTTGCTCAAAAAAAACGAAATAAGGATTTCTATGGATGGCAAAGGAAGAGCACTGGATAATATTTACATTGAGCGATTCTGGCGCTCCATAAAACAGTAAAAAATATACCTTAACCTTCCCAATGGAGGTGTTGAGTTATACGATCACATTAGAGAATACATTCAGTTTTACAACAACGAAAGAAGGCATACAGAAATAGGAAAGGTTCCATCTGATAAAAAGTATTACGGTCAAAAATTGGCAGGTTAAACAATTAAAGTTAAGTTTGATATTGTCCTAAAGATGGGGAGGGGTATAGACCTGGAGGGGTATAATTATTCAGTATAAACAGATCCTAACCTTTCACATAATTTTTTCCTTTAGTCGAAGATGGTAGAGCAATTCACACACCCAAGGAAATGAGGACTGATAATAATCAAATTCATAAAAGGGACTAATCATACTGGTGAACAATACAGGATCGATCGTATTAAACTTTCGAATTATTTTATCTATTTTAAAATATTAATAACATTTTGAACCATGCTAGACCAACATCAGGAAAGACAATATGAAATAATAGGTAACCAACTTGTTTTGATGGTGAAGCGTTCGCCATTCTTTGTTCGTGGCTTCATGTTTACGTTTTCCTTTTTATTTTTTCTTTTACCATTGGTCGGTCTTTTCGGCGGATTAGTGATGGGAATGGGGTTGCACATTGCATATTTTATGGGAATGTTTGTCTTTGGGGTGCTAGGATTCTATTTATTAAGGATTTCGCTGTGGAACACTTTCGGCAAAGAGATCATACAATTTCGTGAGGGGAGAGTTGAATATGTGGCTGATTATGGATGGTTTAAAGATGGTTGCAAGGAAAAAGTGATGGATGAATCGTTAGAATTTAGTGTTCGACCAATAGGGTTCGAAGATGATCATAAAGGTGCACTCATCATTGGAGAAGGAGACTCAGCGGTGTATTGTGTTACCAAAATGCCGAATTCTGAGTTGAATGAGTTGATCAAGGAGTTGAGAAATTGTAACACAATATGATGCATTTTCTGGTACTGAATTTCGAATAGACAGCTGACTAAACAATAGTTTGTTCAATAGCAAACTAAAACTTTAATTGTTTCCTCCGTAAACATACGTTTAGACGTATTGAATGAATGAGAGCATCCTATAACTTAAACTTAGCACATAGGTAGAAAGACTGAGAGGTGTAATTATATTCCAGCTAAGGAGTGCGAGAGTGTTCCTGTTTACTTTTTGGAGGATCATCAACTAAAATTTATGCTTAGTCCCCAACTTTTGCACTTGACCCTATATTTAGGGCTATTCAGGTTTATTCAAAAAAAAAGCCTCTCAAATGAGAGGCTTTCAGTGATCCCGCTGAGGCTCGAACTCAGGACCCACGCCTTAAAAGGGCGTTGCTCTACCAACTGAGCTACGGAATCAAATCATTTATTTTAAGCTTGAAAAAACCGTTGTTTTTCCTTTGTTTTTATCGTGTTTGCGGGTGCAAATATAGGGTGTTATTTTAGTCTGACAAGTGAAAAATGAAATTTTTTTGACTTTTTTTGTCTTTAATGCCCGAATCAACTGATAACGAGACAAGAAATAAAAAAATAATTTTTTCGGGTTTTTAAAGTTTGAGCTAGCCGATCAACTAAAGGAACAGGTCTTTTTTATTTACCAGCACGAATGAAGCATAAAAAGTACTTACCCTCGCGCGTTCAAACACCTTAAAGTGATGACTCGAAAATCAAAATGAGGGGGTGCATTCAACAAAGAATCATCGGATCAACTTCCCAACGGCTGATCGAGCAAATAATAGTCAATGAATTCTCGGACACATCCTTTACCACCACGTTGTTGAAGAACGAGATTTACGTGTTGTTTGACAACCTGAACGGCATCAGCTGGACAGGCACTAAAACCAACTGATTTCATGACTTCCAAATCGTTTATATCGTCGCCTATAATGCCCACTTCTTCGAACGTGATCTCCATATCATCACACCACGATTGCAAAACAGAAATCTTTGGTTCGCGACCTACATATATTCGTTCAATTTTCAATAGGTCTGCACGGTCTTTCACCATATTCAGCTTAAAACCAGATGAAATAATCCCCACAGAATAGTGTGAATCGGCTAATGCGCGAACCGCCATCCCATCTTTAGCATTATATTGTTTCAATTGATCACCATTTTCGGTAAAAAACATTCCAGCATCAGTCATGACGCCATCAATATCGAGGATTAATAATTTTATTTGTTGCGCCTTTTGAGGATGAATAAACATCGGTTTCGTCAATAGATTGTTGAAATCCAACTCCTCTTGCTGACAAAAGGCGTGAATTTTGCCAATTGACAAGTCTTCAATTTTCTTGACTTGTTGAGCGGTTAAAAACGCATCGTAATCGCGCTCAACGCGCTGAAAATAAGCTTTAATATTTTGTTCAAGTAATTGCATTAAATTATCTTATAACCAACACTTTCTGCTACGGGTGTGATATTTTCTTTGAGTTGAATAAATTGTTCGTGCGTCAATTGCTGAGCTGCGTCCGATTTCGCAACGGTAGGATCCGGATGTGCCTCAATCAATAAACCATCAATGCCCATCGCTACGCACGCCTTTGCGAGTTTCTCAATTCCATATCGAAATCCGAGCGCGTGACTGGGATCCAATATGATTGGTAAATTGGTGTATTCTTGTAGATAAGCAACTCCACAAAGATCGAGTGTAAATCGAGTTTTTGTTTCAAAGGTCCGAATGCCGCGCTCACACAAAATCACTTGGTCATTTCCGCCTGAAAGGATAAATTCAGCAGCTTGCACAAACTCCTGCAGAGTTGTACCAAATCCGCGTTTGAGTAAAACGGGTTTATTGATCTTTGCACAGGCTCGGAGAATACCCTGGTCGTACATTGCTTTTGCGCCAATTTGAACAACATCACTGTATTCAATGACCTGATCAACTTGCGTGGCATCCCGCACTTCCGTGATAACACTAAGACCGTGCTCCTTGCGCATTTTAGCCAACAGTTTTAACCCTTCTAAACCGAGTCCCTGAAAACTGTATGGACTGGTGCGTGGTTTGAAGCAGCCTCCGCGCAATGTTGTCAATCCAAGTGATGTGAGTAGCTCAGCACTCTGCTGAATCTGTGTTTCAGATTCGACGGAACATGGACCTCCAATTAAAAGGGTATGATTGGTATCACCGCCAATGGTTTGCGCGCCGATACGAACTGTACGTGTCTCCTCTTGAAATTCTCGTGAAGCAAGCTGCATATCATTCGGAAAAACCCATTCTTTATCCACCTTTCCTGTTAGTAGTTCGGGTGTTGTCTTCACGGAGGAAGACGTGATCATATATTCGCTTCCCTGGTAAGTGACGTGAAAAGCTTTTACGCGATCAGCAAGAGCTGAAGCTTCATTTTTCGTAATCGTTGTCGCTAATTTTAAGATCATATCTCTCCTTTTATGAGGTTTACAAAGGTAACAATTCCTGCCGCATTTTGGGTGTTATCAAGGACGGGTAGGTAGGTTACTGGAAATGATTGGCCGCGGACTTTATTCAACATTTCGTCAACAGTGGCATTTGAAGCAATCGTGACTGGCATGTCGTTAATCATCGTGGTAGGATCCATTTCCTCGATATTGGATAAATGCTTGAGCAATGCTTTTCTGATGTCTGCATTTGAAATAATGCCGTGCATTTGATGTTCATCTTCAACAATGGTAAAACCTAGTCCACCAGTTTCAATGGACTTGAGAATATTCTCCAGGGTCAAACGGCTTTTTTCGATGATTGGACATTCTTCCCGAGGAATCATGAAATCTTTAATTTTGAACCGCGACTCAATTTCGCGTTTAGTGAGGTCCATCAATGCTTGTCCTACACTTGCAGCTTTAAATAAGAAACTGCCTGATACAGAGCTGTGCACACCCATATTGCGTAAAATGAATGATACTTCACCATTGACGCCACCATCAACATGAACATTTTTATTTGGATATTTTTTGCGGAAAGCGCGTATTTTTCTAAAATTTTCGGGATCGAATACACCGCCACTTTGACCAGGAATAGTGGCCATCATCAAAATAAAGTCGAAATTAGTATACTTATCAAATGCCGTGATAGGAGTAGGTGTGATGATGGCTAAGCCTTTTTCACCAGCTATATCTGAAGGAATCTCTAGTTTATGATCCAGATCTTCGTATTGAAAAGTAACGTATTCTACCGGGTGCTTGCGCAAGAGGTCAAAATACTGCTCTGGTTGCTGGGTAATAATATGTAAATCAATTGGCATGGAACACCATTCACGTATTTTAGCAATATCTTCAAATACCGATGGATCATCATTACAATCGACGTGTAGCATATCTACCTGATGCGCCTCTAGGTCCATAATTGTTGATTGAAGCGTACGTTTTTTATCGGAATAAATAGAACCGGATATTTTCATATTAATTTCTTTCTAAAGGACGAAACGTATTATCTGTGATCACAATACGTGTCTCGTTATTAAATATCTTTTTTTCAAGTTTGCGCGAAAGCGCTTGAAGTTGGGATTGTTCGCTAATAGCAAGTGGGTCGTTCTGATAACCTTTCCGTTCAATTAGTTTTATGAGTATCTCTCCATTTTCTTTTTCCAGCTGTATAGTTTGTTTGCGATCACCTACAAAACCGTGGTTCTGCCAATAAGTAGCGAATTGAATAGCTGTCTTTTTGTCTATACCTTCTAGGTAATAAACACTCAGATTGTCGCCATCTACGCGATTGCCCATGGGAACACCACATGCTCCAAAGATGGCTACAATAAATATAAGATGAAGTAGATATTTCATGATCTTCAAAAATAGTGATTCTCTTCAAAGCGATTTCAATAAAGCGTTTTTCTTTTTCAGAGCTCATAATCCTAAGTGTTCAAAAGAAGACAAAATATTTTCATAAGGCAAAGAAGTATAGAAATAATGCTCATCTCTTGAAAAAAATGTAGCTTTGGAAGTTGCAAAATTTGAATGAGATGAAATTGAAAAACGCCGTATACCGTGGAGCTGAGGGGCGCGAGTCATTGATAGATTTAGAAACTCCTGATAAAGTGAGATGTGAAGATATTGTTGTCTTTGTACATGGTTATAAAGGGTTCAAGGATTGGGGATGTTGGAACATGGTACAACAGTATTTTATCGATCGCGGTATCGGGTTTTGTAAAATGAATTTGAGTCACAACGGTGGAACTGTTGATGAACCGATTGATTTTCCTGATTTGGATGCTTTTGGCGATAATCGATACTCTTATGAAGTGAAAGACATCGAAGAGGTTATGGAGTGGATCATGAATCAGCTTGAAGAACTGGATATCAATTTACACCTAATCGGTCATAGTCGTGGTGGAGGAGATGTTATTTTAACAGGACATCATCCGCGAGTAAAATCGGTAATTACTTGGGCGGGAATTGATTCCATACCAGCACGATTCCCGGAAGGAGAGGAGTTGGAAAAATGGAGAAAAGAAGGAGTGCGCCATGTGAAAAACGGAAGGACAGGTCAGGAAATGCCTCATCGCTTTAGCATGTATGAAGATTGGGAACAACATAAGGAAGCACTTTCTATAGAGAAGAAAGCACAACAACTCGATAAACCGACATTACACTTGCATGGAGATATTGATGAAGCGGTTTCGATTACTGCTTCGGAAAATCTCAGTCGCTGGACAGAAGGGAAAATGATAGTGATTCGCGATGCCAATCATACTTTTGGATCAAAACATCCTTTCGAAGATGATCACTTACCCCCCAAACTTTATGAAGTTTGCTCGTTAACGCTCCAGTTTATTGAAAAGCAAGGAAATTAGTCTTGTTGATATAACACCAGATGGCTTGAATAAATTAAGCTGTTACAAAACTAGTCTACAATACCTAAAAGCAAGCGTACATTCTTTATCTATTTGATTTGTGTATTAAACTTTTATCTGTTAAGAGGTTACATTGAAGAGTTGCTTTATAGATGCCTATAACTTTAAAAAAGTCTCGCTTCAGCAAAGAAGATATTTTTACACCTATTATTCTTATTAAAAATCGTATGTTTGGTCGTTAATTTGACAAAAATGTGCTAAAAATACGTCAGTAAAACTTCGTGCATGAATTTTACAGGAGATACAAACATCCATTGGCTCGCTCTAATTGAACGAATAGCTGGGATAGGCATTTGGGAAATTGATTTAGAATCCAGTACCATGGAGTGGTCTGATGGTATTTACAATATGTTAGGTCAGGAACCGTCCTCGGATATTTTTGAACTCGAGCTACTCGCTGATTTAGTTCACCCCGATGATCTGAAAAGGGCTCAAAAACAATTCGAACAAACTGTTAATTCAGGTGCCACTTACAATATCCAGAAGCGACTTAAACATGCCGAAGGTCATTACATTTATGTTCGTTCCAAGGCAGAATTAACGTACAAAGATGGAGTTCCAGCATATCTAACAGGTGTGTTTTTTGACGTTACTAATTATGAAACAACTAAATCTCAACTCAACGAATCACAAAGACAAGCTAAATTTTTGCTCGAAAATGCAGATGGTATATTTTGGGAGGCCGATCCGGAATCGTTTAATTTCTTATACGTCAGTCCGCAAATTGAAGCTGTGCTAGGTTACTCGCGCGATGAGTGGTTAATGAGTTATGAATTTTGGCTCAGTAAGATCCATCCAGAAGATCGCGAACGTGTGAGGCAGGAGTATCAACACCATATTTTAAATGGTGAAGACCATAAGTTGGAATATCGTATAATGCACGAAAATGGTTCCTGTCATTGGTTTCAGCAACGTGTAAAAGTGATTTGTGATGATGCACAACGACCTTATCGATTAACTGGTATGATGGTTGATGTTTCCAAAGAACGAGCCCTACAGCTTGAACTGGAAAGTGAAAAAGAATTATTAGAAGGATTGGTAAATCATTTGCCTTCGTCATTCTTTTTATTCGATCAAGAAGGTAACCAATTAATGTGGAATAATAAGTTACTGGAACTTTCGGAGTATACCGCTGAGGAGATCAGGCAAATAAAGCCTCCTGAAATGTTTGAGGGGCAAAATCGAAAAAAAGTAGAACAAAAAACATTAGAAACATTTCAAAGAGGATTCGCCGAAGTCGAAGCTGATTTGACAACCAAGACAGGTGATAAAATTCCTTTTTTATTTAAAGCTGCTGCTACTCAATACAAAGGTAGAAGTTGTATATATGGTATTGGAACTGACCTCCGTCAATTGAAGAGAAAGGACGCCATCATTCGTGAAAATGAGAAGCGGTTCAAGGCACTTATAAACGAAGGTGGTGATGTAATAATGACCCTTGACCGGGAATTGAAACAAAGTTATGTAAGCCCATCTTCGAGTAGCGTGCTTCATATTCAACCAGGTGATCTGGAAGGAATGAAGTTTACCGATTACATTCATGAACGGGACAAGCAACGTATTTTGAATGCATTACACGTTGCTAGAAGCAAAAAACGCCTAAAATTAGAACCTTATCGCTTTAAAAATGGCAAAGATCAATGGCGCTGGATGCAAACAGTTATTACCAATGCAATTGATGTAGACAGCATTGATGGGTTTGTCCTTAATTCTCGTGATATCACTGAGAATCATAGAAATTTACAACGTCTGAAAAAGAGTGAGGCGCGATACCGAGGTTTATTTGATTCACAGACGAATTACGTAGTTCGTACCGATTTAGATGGAAAATTCACTTTCGTAAATAACAAGTTTTTATCGGAATACGACTGGCTCTATCCTAATGGAATCATAGGTGGACAAGCGGGTATAACAACGGTTGATGAACATCAAGAGCGTGTAGTTTCGACGGTAGCAAAATGTATAGAGCAACCAGGATCAGTTTATCAGGTGGTACTTAATAAAAAAACAAAACGCCCAGGTGGTCAAACTACCATTTGGGATTTTGTCTGTATTAAAGATGAAAACAATCAGCCGAGTGAAATCCAATATGTAGGTATTGACATCACAGAGCGATCAAAATTTGAAAAGCAGTTAAAAGAAAGCAATGAACGCTTTGAAATGATTGCAAGGACTACTAATGATGCGATTTGGGATTATGACTTTATAAAAGGTTCATTTGATCTGGGACAAGGATTTAATACACTTTTTGGATTTAACATCCAAAGTAGTTCGAAGAATATTTTTGAATTGCATGCAGAACTCTGTCACCCTGATGATGCAGTTGCGATCAACCAGCAATTGAAAGCCAAAATAGAAGGTAGGGATCTAAACGATGATTGGATTAGCGAATTTAGAATTATCAAAAATGATGGAGGACTTGCTCATGTCCGGAACCGCGCACATTTTATTCGTAATGAAAAAGGAGAGGTTGTTCGGGCGCTTGGAGCAATCACAGATATCTCTCAACAAAAAGCATTTGAATCAAAATTAAAGGAGCTTAATCTCGAACTGAAACAAAAGGTGAAGGCTTTAGATCGTTCCAACCAGGAATTGGAACAATTTGCCTACGTAGCTTCGCATGACTTACAAGAACCACTGCGAATGATTACGAATTTCTTGGATTTGCTCGAAAAAAAATATGGTGACGGGTTGGGTGAAAAAGCAAAGACTTATATACATTATGCCACAGATGGTGCGCGAAGGATGCGTGAACTTATACTTGATTTATTAGATTTCTCAAGAGCAGGGAGAGGACATGAAAAGAATGAAGATTTCGACCTTTCAGTGCTCCTCGATAATGTTCTCGCGATGCACAGGAAATCCATTGAAGAAAAAAATGTTCAAATTACCGTGGACAAAATGCCCAGGATTTATTCGTGGAAAGTTCCCGTCCACCAGATTTTCTATAATCTGATTTCAAACGCGCTCAAGTTTAGTGATCCCAAAAAGTCACATCCACAGATCATTATTAAATATGAAGAAACAAAAGATGATCATATATTTCATGTAAAAGATGATGGAGTAGGAATCAATTCGGACTATCACGAAAAGATATTCGTCTTGTTTCAACGTCTAGCCAATACTAGTACAACAAGTGGCACGGGAATCGGTTTAGCTCTGGTTAAAAAAATCATAGACAATCTGGGGGGAACTATCGAGGTGTCTTCCCAGGAGGGTAAAGGTACGACGTTTACCTTTACTATTCCCAAATTGAAAGAGGAAACCAATAAACAATAATTGAGGCGATACAGAGTGGTTTTACTATGACGTACTCCAATCTGACACGACAATGATGTTGCCTCCTTTTAAAATGAAGTGTAAACACCCTTAATCCATGATAAGAAGGAAGTCGTGGAGTGCATAACGTTAAGCTATTGTCAAGTGAATGCATTGCTACGTAATTGTTGGAATAAAAGCGCTCCTATTATCTTCAAAATCTTGCTACTTTTACATTAGAATAAAGGAATTATGGAAAAGCTGATATTTCTCATCGGTTTTATGGGTGCAGGAAAAAGTACAGTTGGAAAGCGTCTCGCAAGAAAAATGGATCGTTCATTTTTGGATACGGACCAACTGATCGAGAAAGAGTTTGATTGTACCATTACCTCATTTTTTGAGCAGTATGGTGAGCCTCATTTTCGGCAGGTTGAAAATAATATATTGAACCAGTTAATCGCACGGGAAGATCACCCAATCATTGCTGCAGGTGGAGGGCTTCCTTGTTATCATGATAATATGGAGCTGATGAACAAACACGGTATTACTATTTATTTGCATCGGCCAGTAAAAGAGCTTTTTCAGCGGCTTCGTCAAAACAAGCATAAACGCCCACTGATTAATCAAAAATCTGATGAGGAACTATTGGAGTTCATCGAACAAATGCTCAGTGACCGGGAGCATTTTTATAAAAAGGCCAATATTATCGCTAATCGCAATCAACAGCAAGCGGATAATTTGATTGGTCTCCTGGAGCGTTGAAAATGAGGCCCCCTTTATACGCCGGGGATTGAAGCAACAGGAGAAGGTTGATACAACATCCATCCCGTAATAGACCGACGCATTTTATGCGACAGCAATACTTCGTGATAAAGTGCATCGCTCCTGAAAAGTATGCAGCGATTATAAGTGGGGGGTATTAAAATGGGATCGGAATTTGATGGATAAATTTTGAGCTCGCCACCATCACCTGTTTTCCAATCTGGATTCAAATAAATGATCATAGAGATCATACGGTTATTTCTCGCTTTAAACTGATCGAGATGTTTTTTATAATAAGTGCCTGGAGGGTATAAAGCCAAGTGAAACTCGTAGTCGGAAAGACTGAGAAAAAACGATCGATTTAGCGTTGACATCACAACTTCCAGTTGATCAAAAATAGGTAGTTCAAACTGGTCACGAACCTTATCAAGCCAATAAATATGATCTCCACGTATTTCACTGATAATCTTCTCATTGTCTTTAGTCCCAATGGCTGCTTTTTCTAGTACCCCCGATGACCTGGTGGTTTCAAAAAAAACTTCGATTTGAGTCAAAACATCCTCAGTAAAGAAGTTTTCCAAAAGTATATAATCCTGTTGGGCTAGCAAATTCAATTGCTCATCCTCTAAATGCGTACCTGAATTCATTTGAACATTATTGAGGTCAAATTTACTGCATTATCTGATATCTCTTATTTTTGTTAAAAAGAAAAACATGCGCTTATTTGGATTATTTTGTTTTGTGCTGCTTCTCGGTGCTTGCGGTGAAGTAGAAAATACGAAAGAGAATATCAGTCGAGTAGATTTATTAGTCGATAACATGTGGATGCTCAATGCTACAGAAAATTCACAAGATCTCATTTCATACGGGGTTAAATTTTCTAAAGACAAAAAAGTGTTCTATATTGATTCTCAGGGACGTATAATCCCTACCTTTCATGATATTGGATACAAAATAGAACAAGACACATTGCGGATTGTCGATTTTAAGTACGAACAAAAGTATTTATTTGAAAAAGGGACGCGCATCTTTTTAATCAAGACGCTCAATAAGGAAGAATTAATTCTGAAAATGATTCATCCAGAGGAAAATGAATATTATTTTGAAAATGAAATTTTATAGTCTATGAAATTATTATCCGCTCGGCAACAGCAAAAATTGGATCAGTTTACAATTGAAAATGAACCTATTTCGGATGTTGATTTAATGGAACGTGCTGGAAAACGCTGTGCGGAAGCTTTGTTGCAGAAATGGGGAGATTACGAACACTTCGCCATTGTAGTTGGTCCAGGAAATAATGGTGGTGATGGATTGGTGATCGCACGATTGTTAGCCCGACAGGATAAAAAAGTGGTGGTTTATTTCGTGGCACTAACAGATTCTGGAAGTGACGCGTTCGAAGTTAATCGAAAACGATTGAAAAATATAGGAGTTACGTGGAAGGTTCTCAAATCTCAAGATGATATTAACGTCGTTGATTTTAGGGGACAGGTGATTGTAGATGCTATTTTTGGCACCGGTTTATCCCGACCTGCTGAAGGTATTGCTAAGAAGGTTATAAATCACGTTAATGCGTTTGATGTACCTACCGTTTCCATTGATGTCCCTTCAGGAATGTATGCGAATGAACTGCATGAAGAACAGGACACATTTATCCTGGCATCTGCTACATTAACAATCCATGCTCCAAAACGCAATTTCTTCTACCCTGAAACAGGTAATGCAGTTGGTCAGCTTTCAGTGCTCGATATTGGACTGCTCGAAGATTTCATGGGAGAGGAATTGAAAACAGATGCATACTATATAACTGATCATTGGCTTAAAAACATACGTCAACAACGTCGTACGTTTACTCATAAAGGTTCATACGGACATGCACTGATTGTGGCTGGTTCGGAAGGTAAAATTGGAGCAGCTATACTCTCAGCATCTGGTGCGTTAAGAGCAGGAGCTGGACTTGTTTCTATAAGTATACCAAAATGCGGATTAACAGCTGTTCATACTCAATTACCAGAAGTAATGGTTGAAGTTAATGGATCTTCTTATTTAGAGCAAATTGGTTTTTCAAAACGGTATCGGTATGGAATTGGACCAGGGCTTGGAGGAGCCGAGCAGACGACCGAAGCACTCGAAAGGTGGTTAGCGATGGTAGATGAATCAATAGTCATGGATGCAGATATGCTCAATTTGTTGTCCCGAAATAGAGAGTTGATGAGCGATATTCCTGAAAACAGTATTTTAACTCCCCATCCTAAGGAATTTGAGCGGTTGGCAGGTTCTTTTGCCAATAGTTATGAAAGAACCCAGTTGCAGATTGAGTTTTCGCAAAAATACGGCGTTTTTGTCGTTTTAAAAGATGCACGAACGGTCATTAGTGATCCAGATGGAAACTATTATTTCAGCACAGGTGGTAATCCAGGCATGGCAACAGGTGGTTCCGGCGATGTGTTAACAGGTATAATTACGGGTTTATTGGCTCAAAATTATCAACCACTGGAAGCCTGTATTCTTGGCGTGGGGATACACGCCAAGGCGGGTGACTGCGCGTTAGAAATGGAATCGGTGGAAAGTTTGACGGCCCAATCTATTGTCAAAGCTTTAGGAACGGCTTTTCGTTCTTTGAAAACGGTCTAATTCAAATTCGCTAATATTTTCCTTTCCATCGGGCTTTCAAATTCGAAGCAACATCTTGTTCTTTTTTTGAACTACCGGCTTTAAAGAAATTCTTCCCTTCTAGATCTGTAGGCATAAATGGTTGAGCGACAAAGTTTTCGGGATAATCGTGAGAATATTTATAGTCTTTGCCGTAATCCAGATCTTTCATTAAGCGGGTAGGGGCATTCCGCAACGAGAGTGGTACGGGTAAATCACCTGTTTTTCGGACGATATCCTGAGCCTCGTTAATCGCTATATATGAAGCGTTACCTTTTGGAGAATTGGCCAAATAAATCGTGCATTGTGATAAAATGATACGCGCTTCGGGAAATCCGATCGTGTTGACCGCCTGAAAGGTGTTGTTAGCCATAATTAGTGCTGTCGGATTGGCAAGACCAATATCTTCACTTGCGGCAATAATTAGCCGGCGAGCAATAAATTTGGGATCTTCTCCTCCTTCGATCATTCTTGCTAACCAGTATACTGCTGCATTCGGATCACTTCCACGAATTGATTTAATGAAAGCTGAAATAATGTCGTAATGTTGTTCACCATTTTTGTCGTAACTTGCGATGTTCTCTTGAGCTATGGCCAGCACTTTATCGTTGGTGATGATTATTTTTTCTTCTGGAGAAAAGGTGTTGACAACCAATTCAAAGAGGGTGAGCAGTTTTCGCGCATCACCGCCTGAAACACGCAGTAAAGCATCAACTTCTTTTAGCTCAATGGATAATTCGGATAAATACTCATCGCTTTTCATGGCGTTTTTCAGCAGCGCAACCAATTGTTCTTTTTCTAACGGTTTTAGCGTATAGACTTGTGTCCTGGACAAAAGTGCGGAGATAACCTCAAAAGAAGGATTTTCCGTTGTTGCGCCAATTAAAGTGACAACACCTTTTTCTACAGCACCCAGCAGTGAGTCCTGCTGTGCTTTTGAAAACCGGTGAATCTCATCAATAAACAGCAAAGCGCCTCCGCGATCAAACATCCCCTGATTTTGAGCTTTCTTGATAACTTCGCGAACATCTTTCACGCCTGAAGATATGGCAGAAAGCGTGTGGAATGGGCGTTTTAATTTTTCTGCCAGCAACAAGGCCAACGTCGTTTTGCCCACCCCCGGAGGTCCCCATAATATCATCGATGGAAGTACGCCTGCATCCAATGACTTCCGGAGACTAGCGCCTTTTTCAAGCAAATGATCTTGACCTGCGTATGCATCGAGACTCCGTGGGCGCATGCGCTCTGCTAATGGGGTAGTGGGTGCGTTTTTCATATTATTAAAACCATAAAGATACCGGTTTCACGGAGAAAGGACAAGCTTAAAAAAGTGATTTTTATCCAACATTTGTAATTGTCTTACGTTATAACAAAAGAAGTAATGGTCAATTTAGTACTAAGCCTATTAAAAATAATGTTGTACGATTGGCGTGAAATTTGGTGATATTTTAACGAATAAATAAAACAACTATTTGTAATGAGAATTAGTTTGCTGATTTTAACACTAATGATGATATGGATGAGCTCTTTTGCGCAAAATATTAAAGGTGTATGGGAGACTTATGACGATGAATCAGGTATACTGAAGTCAGAGGTTCAAATTTATGAAAAAAACGGTAAAATTTATGGAAAAATCATTGAGCTGCATAATCTTAAGGTAGACACGGACAATCCTATTTGTATTAAATGCACCGATTATCGCAAAAATGAGCCCGTAAGAGGAATGGAAATTATTACTGGGTTAAAAAAAGATGGTGATGAATGGTATGCTGATGATGCCATCCTTGATCCTAGCAATGGAAAGATTTATGATTGTAAAATGTGGCTCGAATCACATGATAAATTAGCTGTTCGTGGTTATATAGGATGGTTTTACAGAACGCAATACTGGAAGCGAAAAGAATAACCGAACGAATTGGTAGTCCTCGTGTTGTAAAAACTTAATACTACCTGTATGAAAATTATTATACTCGTTTTAGTCTTCCCTGCATTGATTGCATTCAACACATTGGCTCAAGACGCTAATGAACAGCAATTTGAGTATTGCGAATTGTGGAGGACCATAAGACCTATGAGCTGATCATTTTACATCATTGCCAATTTCGGAGAAGTACAAAATAAACGCGTTAAATCACAATTTTTACGCGATAAAAATGGAGAAAAGTTGCTATTTTATTCGATGATAGAAGTGATGAATTTTATGGGTGAAAAAGGGTGGCAGCTCGTAGATTTTTATCCTAAAAATAAGGACAGTAAACTAAAGCGTAAATGGATAATGAAACGAGTGGTAGCGCATTAGAAGGTGTTGAATATTCGTGAATCGGTTATTTTACGCGGCGTGTGTTTTTCCTCAATTTAGATTTGCACATTTTATGTTATTCGTTAGTAGCAGCGTTCGCCCTACGGATATCTATCTTCATTGAATACTGGATTACCCTTTCCCTGTTTTAATCGAAAAATTCACCAATGAAACGTTTAAAATTATCATTTTTGCCTATCTTTAATTATAATGGCTCAAAACCGCAAAGTATATTCCCTCTCGCAGTTGAATCAGTCACTCGAGAATCATTTCACTACCAAGTTTGGTGAGCGTACATTTTGGGTGACAGCCGAAGTGATTAAGGTCAACGCTAAAAATGGCAATTTTTACCTTGAATTGGCAGATAGTAAGAATAACACTATGACGGCAAAAAGTTCTGCTACCTTATGGTCGCGCAATTATCGTGTTATTCAGGATCAAGTTGGAGCAACGGAGTTGCAGGGTATACTTAAACCAGGGAATAACGTACTTTTCGCACTAAAGATCACATATCATCCCGTTTACGGTTTAAAACTCAATATACTCGATATAGATCCTGCTTATTCCTACGGTGCTATTGAGAAAAGAAGACAAGAGGTTATAGAAAAATTGAGGGCCGCCCAACTTTTGGATAAACAAAAAAGCCTGAAATTACCTGCAATTATAAAGCGCATAGCACTCATTGGTTCACCTGATACATCAGGGTTTACTGATTTTAACGATGAATTATTTAGTAATCACGCGTTCAACAAGTTCGTTATTAAGGTTTTCCCCGTTCGCGTACAGGGAGAACAAGCTGTTCCAGAGCTTATCTCCGCTGTCAAAGAAGCTGCTTGCTTCGATGCCGATGTTATTGTCATCTTGCGTGGTGGAGGAAGTAAGATGGACCTCGCTATTTTTGATAATTTTGATCTGGCGAATACTATAGCATCCTCTAGACTACCTGTTCTCACCGGTATTGGACATGAAACTGATCGCGTTGTTGCAGATCTTGTTGCTCATTCATTTTTTAAAACGCCAACAGCAGTTGCAGCATATATTCATTATGCCATAGCTTCTTATAAGGAGATTATGGGAGACCTTTACGACAGAATTATTCACAGGGCCCAGCGACTTATTAGCGTTGAGCGTGAAGAATTTAATCATATAAACAGATATCTGCAACACCACAGTGGAACCATGATACAATATTGGAGAACCCAATTTCAACAATTTGAAAACGAAGTGATAACAGCTGCAACATCGATTGTGCACGCTTCCAAAAGAACGCAGGATAATACTATACATCAACTTATCTATCAGGTGGAAAGGACGGTGCAAGATCATCAAAATGAAGTAGATCGTATGCTGGAAGATATTAAAGTGAATGCAGTACATCTTATTGACCAAGAGCGTAAATTTTCCATTGTACAGCGTATTGACCAAATTAGAAGTCATAGTATTAATCAGCTGGAAAGATATGCTGTTGTGCTGGAGAATTATAACGACTTGTTGGATATGCTCAATCCGCATAAAATGTTGATGGAAGGCTATACAATATCTACAATCGAAGGAACGGATGTACAAGATGTAGCGGGAGCACTAACAGGACAAACGTTAAAAACATTGACGAGTAAACAGTTAATAACGAGTGAAATTAAAGCAGTAAAAAATACAACAAAAGAGGATGGAAATCAACGATAAATTGACGTACGAAGAAGCTATGCAACGCTTAAAAGAAATCGTAGGGGAGTTGGAGCGCAAAGAGGTTAAGATCGATGTTCTCTCATCTACGGTGAGTGAAGCAAAATCATTAGTTGAATTTTGCCGGGAGAAATTAGACAGTACGGAAGATGACATTAAAAAGATTATTGATCCTGAAGCTGAAGGTCAAACATGAAGCTATCTGAGCGCAAAATAATTCATATTGATATGGATGCGTTCTATGCTGCTGTTGAACAACGCGATCGTCCTGAGTTGCGTGGTCAACCTTTGGCCGTAGGTGGTTCTGGAGGCCGCGGTGTAATTGCAGCTGCGAGTTATGAAGCACGAGAATTCGGTGTCCGATCGGCTATGCCCGCCAAAACGGCGTTGAGAAAATGTCCTATGTTGTTGTTTGTACGGCCGCAATTTGAAAAATATAGAGAGGTATCAAGGGCTATCCACGAGGTCTTTCAACGCTATACCCACATCATTGAACCATTATCACTGGACGAAGCTTTCTTGGACGTCACGCGAACCAAAGGTTTAGAGCGTTCTGCGACGTTGATTGCCCAGCAAATTAAGAATGATATTTATAATGAGCTGCGACTCGTTGCATCAGCGGGTGTTTCATATAATAAGTTTTTGGCAAAAATTGCCTCTGATCAAGATAAGCCCGACGGATTGTTTGTTATTCCACCAGAAGAGGGATCCGCTTTTGTTGCTGAATTACCCATTGAAGATTTCTTTGGCGTGGGAAAAGTGACTGCTCAAAAATTGCAAAGCATGGATATTTACAAAGGGATTGATTTGCTTCGTTATAATCGAACCGAATTACAGCAACTCGTAGGTAAATCTGGTTCCTTTTTATATGAAATCGCACGTGGAATTGATGAACGACCAGTAAAAACCGAGCGCGTTCGTAAAAGTATAGGCGCTGAATCTACCTATAAAGAGAATATTGAGAGTTCCAGCGTCTTGCGGGAGGCTTTTCATAGTTTGTTTGAAGACTGGTGGTTGCGCTATACGAAACACCATAAGAAGGGGAGAACACTATCTGTCAAATTGCGGAATGCCGATTTTGAAACGTTCACACGATCGTACACTCATGACCAGGTGTTAACGTCAAAAGTGGAGATTCGAGAACAACTGGAGGGACTGTTAATGACTTTATGGAACCAGCAGTCCGTGCGCTTACTTGGAGTATCGATTAGCGGATTTGATGATGAAAAACCAGCACAGCAAAATACGCAATTGACTTTTTGGTAGTAGGACCACGTTGTTTTTAAAAAACGGTGGAATTCATTAGTTATTAAATAACCTTTTGAGTCGCCTCTGCATATATTGAATGTAGAGATTGCGTTCATATTTTATACCAAATAGGCGAGGGGTGCATCCTCAAAGGTGACCTCTACTCGATCTTGAAGAGTTGTGGATAAGGTGAGCCCCACGTAATCAACCCGTATCGGATATTTCCGATGTTTTCGATCTACCAGAGCAACTGTCTTTATGCGCTCTGTTGGTATTTCTAGTAGCTTGCGCAGAGCATATTGCATCGTTCGGCCCGAATTCATGACATCATCCACTAAAACTAATGTTTGATGACTCATTTCTTCTATATCTTTGGAGAGTGTAATAGCTTCTCCCAGCGGATTGGTTTTATTTACGCGAATCGAGATCGTGTTGATGGTAATATTAGAAATACGTTGCATCCTTTCAGCAAGTGCTTCCGCAATTTTGTTTCCGTTTCCATGAATGCCAATAAAACAAATTGTAGGGCTGTCAAAATTGTTTTCAAGTATTTCATAGGCAATACGATCTAACTTTTGTTCTATTTGACGTGCATTTAATACTGTTGTCTTCATGATTAGTTGTTTTTTCGCTGTTGTTCACTGATCCACCGTTGAAAAGCACGAGCATTGCGGTTATGTTGACTTAGCGATTGGGCAAAATTATGTCGTCCATCGCCATGGGGTTTTGCACACATGAACAAGTAATTGTTGTCTTCGGCATACAAAACTGCATCGACTACTTGATGAGGAGGAATACAAATGGGGCCTGGAGGAAGTCCTTTGTATAAATAAGTGTTGTATGGGCAATCGATCGCCTTATGAACGTCCAGTAGTCGTTCAACACCCTCCAATTCATCTCCCCAGCAAAAACGAAATGTGGGATCAGACTGTAATTTCATTCCTCGACGCAAACGGTTCAGATATAGACCTGCGATGGTCTTCCATTCATCTGAGTATTTGTCTTGTTCTTTGTAAATGATTGAAGCCAGTGTAACTGCATCAGATTGCGATGAAATACCGGGATGTTGTTTAAGCTGTGCAGTGCGATCCGCATTCCAGAATTTTTTGAATTGTTTTGCCATGGATTCAATAAAAGACACGTGATCCGTATCCCAATAAAAACGGTAAGTATCAGGTAAGAATAAGGCCCCAATTCGTGTTGCAGAGAATCCATATTTACTTAAAATACTATCAGATGTGAGGTAATCAATAAATGCACTGCTATCCATTTCGATCTGACGGGATACTTTTGAAGCTATATCTTTGATATTTTGACAGTTATTAAATGTTACTTCTACTTCTACTTCAGCATTTCCATTTCCCAGTCGATTGCGCGTAAATCCATTGATCATGGTTTTATAAGTTGTATGTGGTTCGATCTTATATTTACCTGCGCCTATTTTTTGACCATCGATATTCTTATAGTTCATTACGTTGAGGAAAGCCGATGTATCATCAATAATTTTATCAGCATAAAGCAATGAAATAACATCGCTTTGTGTGGCACCAGATGGAATAAAGAAAGGTGTGATCGTGTCATTAACCGAAGTTTTATCTCCATCAAAATAGGCACCAATACTATCACAAGAAGACATGTTGAACAGGATTATTACTGTTCCTAATGTTACTATTATATGCGCAAACTTCATTTTAATCAATCATTTTTTGGTAAAAATAAGCATCATACCATTTGTTTTCCCGTTTAAACCAATTTTTTAGTTCACCGATACGCGAAAATGCGCACTTTTCAAATAGTTTGATGCTCGGGTTGTTATTTAGTTGAATGAGGCAGTGCAACTGGATAAGGTCGAGTTTTTTTTGGGCAAATGTTTCGACCAGGTTAATGGCGAGTGAAGCGTAATTCTTACGTCGATGCTTCTCCTCCGCAATCAATATACCGATTCCTGCACGTTGGTGATAAAAATCAATATCGAAGAGATCAATTGCCCCTATCGGTTTATCTTCCTTACGTAAGCAGATCATTAACCGCAGCTGTTTGTTTTCCCTCACATTGTTCGCGTCCTCAATAAAGGCTAGAATTTCCGCTTCTGTATAGATTGCTTTTTCAGAAGAATACACGCGATTATTGGGGTCATTTTCCCATGAAAGTAAAACAGCAGCATCCTCTTTTTTAGGTGGCCTGAGATAAATAGGAAGATCAGTCATTCTGTTTGAGTTTTTGAATCCTGGCATTGATATCTTCCGCGCTGTAAGCTGCTATACCGCAATACGAATCAGGAATATGAATGCCGTAAATCTTTTTAATTTGTTTTTCGTTGTCAAGCTGTCGCAACAAATCACCAATACGGGTTGCATTACCAACTGGACCATGAATAATCTGATCGATCGGAGAAAGACAGGTCTTGCCTTTGTTTATGGATTGACCAAATTGCTCAAATGACTGTCGAGTGCGTTCAATAGAATGGTTATCCTTTAACGCAATAAGCAGGGTAGGGATCGACTTACTGAATAGCAAGGTATCCAGTTTCATGCGCGGGAAATCGTAGTCGATACCGTTAGCTTTTAAGGAATAAAACAACTGATCGACAGACCAACCGATATGTGGGGGGATTTTATCCGCATGCATAATATAGATCAGAGATCCGCTCAAGTTCTCGGCAGCCTTACGATCCAGATGTTCGATTTCATCGAAGGGAATACTATATTGCAATGGATCCATAAAACACTTCTTTTGCTGGTCCGATTAAAAAGATGTCATTAAACCTGCTTTCATCGCAATTCGCCTCGACAGCAAGCTTTCCTCCTTTAACTTTTATCCCTACGCGCTGTTGACCATTCAACTTTTGTTCATAGAAATGGGCTAATGCTGCTGCAGTCGCTCCTGTTCCACAAGAAAAGGTTTCATCTTCCACGCCGCGTTCGTAGGTGAGCATTTCCAATTGATCTTCCTGTATTCTTTCAACAAGGTTCACATTAATTCCATCGGATTTGTATGGATCGCTATAGCGTATTTTACGTCCAAATTCCACAATATTCCACGTCGTTAGTTCCTTTACAAATTGCACATAATGAGGGCTACCTGTGTTGAGCGTAAAAGCATTTTTGGTGCTTTTAATCACTGAGACTGCTGCCATTTGCAGGGCGATAATCCCATTGTCTATTTGTGCCGAATGAACACCGTCCACGGCTAGGAAATGAGCGCGCTTTTTAAAGCAATTCAACATTTTCGCAAATTGAACGGCACACCGCGCCCCGTTGCCACAAAAACTGCGGGATCCGTCACTATTAAAATACCGCATTTCAAAATCAAAATCATCATGATCATAAAGACAAATAACGCCATCAGCACCTATACCAAATCGACGATCACATAGTTGCGTGATTTGGGGCGTGGTGAGTTCAAACTCGCTGGTATCCAAACAGTCGATCATGATAAAATCGTTCCCTGTTGCTTGAAATTTTTTAAAAGGTATATTCATTTATAACTGCAGTGACTTGAATTGCTCTGTTTTCTCAAGTCGCAAATGTAACGATTCTGAATGCAAAAACAACGTTCGATCGTCGTCCTTAATTTCCAGTTGTATCGTTTCTTCGGGGTGGAAACCAAATAGCTTCAATTTATTTCGGTTAAGTTCATAGCCCGTTATGTTCAATGGATTCGACCAAAATTCAACAATTATTTCACGACTGAACGATTGCGCATTTTTATTTAATAATTCTGAAACACCAACAGAATCTCTAGGATTCCACTGAAGTATGATTGTTCGCCGTTCTAATAATTCTTCTTCGACTATAGCAGGATCAATCATTGTGCTGTCATCCTGTTTAGAAGTATCTTTTTTAACGACGGAGTCTTGAGAACCAGTTGTTTGAGTATTTTTAGAAGTGTCTTTGGCTTGTTCATCAACGACCACAGACTTTTCAATACGTATTGTGTCGTGAATTATTTTTTCCTTGATGCGATCAATATAAACCTTTTCGGTGGAGGTTTCTGGTTGCCCTTCAGTAAGATGATTATCTCCTGTATAGCGTCCTAAAAGAAAGGCAGACACTACAATAATTACGAAGATGATCACTTTTTTCATAGGGTAATTAGACGACTAAATTAGTAAAAATCAGTTTAATGGAGGGTAATTGATCGCGATTAATGTCATGATAATTGTCATTTATTGGTTAACAACTTTTAACAGCAAAACCATTGATATTTGTGATCTATGGCGTTACTATTGATAGTAGATTTTCAAAAAAATAATAAAATGAAAACAAAAATGATCAAAAAATCAGCAAACAGTCTATTTTTGGGAATTCTTGGAGGTGTCTTGCCTTTAGGGCTGTTTTTATTGACAATGGACGATACGGTCAAGGATTCGAAAATGATGCAGACGGAAATTAACGATCAAAAAGCACCTGTCAGTCCAGTCAATTTTGCCCCTTTTGACATTCACGATTCACCGGACTTTACAATAGCAAGTGAGAAAAGTATTCACTCTGTTGTGCACGTCAAGACAAAAGTTGTGCAGAAATATGTCCAGCGAGATCCATTTCTCGAATTCTTTTACGGTCCTGGAGCAGGCCGTGAACGTAAGCAGTTTGGAGAAGGTTCTGGATCTGGTGTGATCATCTCTGAAGATGGATACATTGTCACTAACAATCACGTTATTCGTAATGCGAGTGACATTGAAATCACGTTGAATGACAATACGACTTATTCTGCAGAAATTGTCGGAACAGATCCATCCACAGATTTAGCCGTTTTAAAGGTCGATGCCTCTAACTTAGAACCAATGTCATTTGCAAATAGCGATGACGTAAAAGTAGGAGAATGGGTTTTAGCTGTAGGAAACCCCTTCAATCTTAATTCCACCGTGACAGCAGGGATTGTATCCGCCAAAGCGCGAAATATCAATATCATTGGTAAGCAAAATAAGGAAGTTATTCCTATTGAGTCTTTCATCCAAACTGATGCTGCTGTCAATCCAGGAAACTCTGGAGGTGCTCTTGTCAATGCAAATGGGGAACTGATTGGTATTAATACAGCTATTGCATCACAAACTGGAAACTATGCAGGTTATTCCTTTGCAGTTCCTTCCAGGCTCGTGTCTAAGATCATGAGTGATATCATTGACTATGGAATGGTTCAGCGCGCTTTTCTAGGGGTACAGATTCAAGAAATCAACCAATCCTTAAAGGATCAGGAAGAATTGGAAAGCACTGCCGGTGTTTATATCGGCAAGGTGAATGAAGGTTCAAGTGCAGAAAAAGGAGGTCTGAAAGAAGGAGATATCATATTGAAAGTAGGTAGTAAAAAGGTTAACTCACCTTCACAGTTACAAGAAGAAATAGGTAAGAGAAGACCCGGTGATCAAGTAGCTGTAACCATAAGAAGAGATGATCAAGTACTCACCAAAAAACTCGTTCTGCGCAATAAAGAAGGTAGTACAGAACTGAAGTCTAAGGAGGAAGTTGAACGCTATTCAGCGCTTGGAGCAACATTTGGAGCGTTAACAGAAGATGAAATGCGCGAATTAGATATTGATCACGGCGTTAAAATCACTTCTATATCTGCAGGTAAACTGAGTTCTTTAGGTCTTACTGAGGGTATGATCGTCACTAAAGTCAATAATAAAGAGGTAACTACAGTAGTAGATCTGACAAGTGCACTTAATAGTAAAAATAACAATGGAGTGCTGTTGGAAATTATGACTAAAAGCGGTCGTAAAGATTACGTAGGTTTTGGTCTTTAGATCAAACCAATGCCATTTCATAGGTGATTCAATTCACTGATTGAAGACCAATCATTCATCAAAAGAGAATCCGTCGGTAAACCAGTCCGGCGGATTTTCATATAAATTAAATTTTGTAGAAATATTAAATTGACGTAAATTTGCCACACTTTTATTTCATTCACTAAAGTAAGGAAGAACGAGCATGAGACAATTAAAGATAACAAAATCGATCACCAATCGCGAGAGTCAATCACTTGATAAATATTTGCAGGATATAGGTAAAGAAGAACTTATTACTGCAGATGAAGAGGTCGAACTGGCCAGAAAGATCAAGCAAGGTGACCAAAGAGCACTTGAGAAGTTGACACGTGCCAATTTGCGATTCGTTGTGTCGGTGGCGAAGCAATATCAAAATCAAGGTCTCACGCTTCCTGATTTAATTAATGAAGGAAATTTAGGACTCATCAAAGCGGCTCAGAAATTCGACGAGACGAGAGGTTTTAAATTTATCTCTTATGCTGTATGGTGGATTCGTCAATCGATTTTACAAGCGTTGGCAGAACAAGCTCGAATTGTTCGTTTGCCATTGAACCAGGTGGGTTCCCTCAACAAAATCAATAAAGCATTTTCGCGACTGGAACAAGAATATGAAAGACCTCCATCTGCGGAAGAGCTAGCAGAAGCATTAGAAGTCCCTGAAGATAAAATCAAGGAAAGTATGAACGTTTCAGGTCGTCATGTCTCAATGGATGCTCCATTGACAACAAATGAGGATGGCGGTACGCTAATGGATGTTATGGCGAACTCGGATTCTCCGAAAGCCGATACGTTATTAATGTCTGAATCGCTTCAGCGCGAAATAGAGCGTTCATTGTCGACATTGACAGATAAAGAAAGAGAGATTATACGCCTTTTCTTCGGTATAGGTATGAACCACGGACTCACACTCGAAGAAATTGGATCGAAATTTAACCTCACACGTGAGCGCGTTCGACAAATAAAGGAAAAAGCCATTCGTCGACTGCGTCATACATCGCGGAATAAGCTTTTAAAGGCTTATTTAGGATAGAAAGCAATAAAAAGCTGCTCAATTTGGGCAGCTTTTTTTTTTACATAAATAATTAATTTTTAACAAATAAATAGTCAAATGAACCCTGCAATTGGTTACGAAGAGAATTTGGATGCACACGTCAAAAGGGAACGTGCTGCTGTTAAATTAGCGAGTAAGACTGGTCAATTACTTTATGATCAAGGTGTTGAATTAGTCCTTTTTCGAAATCACCTGGTCAACCTTACGGTTTCTGAAATTATGAACCTGCACAAATACGCAGATAATGTGGTGAAAAAACCCATTGACGTTTTTGCAACTTCTTCTATGGCCGAAGCCTTACTCGATTTAGATCTGGCCCCGTCGAAATTAGATATTGGTAAACTTTCATTCGAATATCAGGAAGTTCAGGATCAGTTTTCTAGTGAACTCGAATTTTTAAAACACCAACTCAAAGATTTTATAGGTAAAGATCGTTTTAAACCTGAACCGCGCGATGTTGTGCTTTACGGTTTTGGACGTATTGGTAGATTGGCTGCCCGGGAATTAATTAAACAGGCGGGTAAGGGACAACAATTGCGATTGCGAGCAATTGTGACGCGCGATACATCTGAAAAAACAATTACAAAAAGGGCTGCGCTGTTTAGAAATGATTCCGTTCATGGAGCTTTTGATGGTATTGTTGATCTCGACATTGATAAAAAGGTACTTACGATTAATGGACAAAGTGTCCAGTTGATTGAAGCTAAAAATCCAGAGGACGTAGATTACGAAGCACATGGTATTCAAAATGCTCTGGTTATTGATAATACGGGAGCCTTTACGACTAGGGAAGACTTGGAACGTCATCGTCAGGCTAAAGGTGTTTCAAAAGTTATTTTGACTGCCCCTGGAAAAGGCATTCCAAATATTGTATATGGAATTAATCAACATGAACTAGATATCGAAACTGAAAAAATATATTCAGCTGCTTCGTGTACAACGAATGCCATATCGCCCGTATTAAAAGTAATCAATGATCAATTCGGTGTTGAGAAAGGTCACATTGAAACGGTTCATGCCTACACGAATGATCAAAACTTATTGGATAATATGCATAAAAAACCCCGTCGTGGGCGTTCTGCTGCAATCAATATGGTCATTACTTCAACAGGAGCTGGAAAAGCGGTTACTAAGGTTATTCCAGACCTTGAAAATAAATTGACAGCCAATGCGGTGAGAGTGCCGACACCCAATGGTTCGCTTGCGATTCTATCCTTGCAACTTGACCAGGAAACCACCGCTGATAAAATCAATGATGCTATCCGAAAGGCGGCATTAGAAGGTGAACTCGTGAATCAGATTCATTATTCCATCGATGAAGAATTAGTTTCGAATGATATCATCGGAAATACGTGTTGTTCTGTTTTTGATTCCCCTGCAACTATTGTTGGTCCAAGTGGTAAAAATGTGGTGCTTTACACCTGGTATGATAATGAATATGGTTACACCAAACAGGTTATACGGTTGGCAAAATATGTGGCGAAAGTAAGAAGATTGATTTATTATTAATTTTTAGAAATCACGACAAAAGGGCGGTATAATCCCGCCCTTTTTTTATGATTTATACACATAACATTCACTGAATACTGCAGATTGAATTTTTAAAATGGTGTGCCGATTTTTTACACTGTGTTGACGCTCCAATTTTAATTTTTTAAGGAATGAAATGAACAGTTTGTAGATATTATAAAAGGTTGTTTAGCTCGTATTAGTTCGATTTATTTTACGCTTAAAGTTGAGGGAAAATAGTATTTCTAAACTCAAAAACTGAGTTTAATCATAAAATAGTTGAAATTTTACCAAAAAATAATTTAATTTCGTTGTAAATCTGACATTATGAGTGTAGTAAAAATTCTAATCGTAGACGATCACCATTTAATAGCACAAGCTTGGTCCGCCGTTCTTCAAGAACAAGAATCTTTTGAAGTTATAGGTACAGCTGCAGGTGAGCGTGATGCGATAGCTCTGGCTAAATCTTATCGGCCTGAAGTAATTCTCATGGATATTAACCTGAAGGAAGGTGATGGATTCCAGGCTACCAAAGAGATTTCAAATACACTTCCCAAAACCAGTATTATTGGTTTATCAATTCACGATGATACAGCTCTAGTGAAAAAGATGTTAAATCATGGAGCGAAAGGATACCTAACTAAAAATAGTTCGAAAGAGGAGTTGATAAAAGCAATCAATGACGTTCATAGCGGTAACCAATATATTTGTGAGGAAATCAAAGAAAAATTTGTAAAATCCATGTTTGGTGGAGAAGAAGAACAACCCGAATTGACAAACCGAGAAATAGAGATCGTGAAGTTGATTGCCAAAGGATTTACCTCTCGTGATATTGGTGAACAACTCAGTGTTTCAAATCGCACAGTCGACACCCATCGCCATAATATTTTGAAAAAGCTTAATATTCCGAATTCTGCCCAATTGAGTATTTGGGCTCGCGATAAAGGATACGTTTAAATCAGTTCTCACTTTTTCGATAATTGAGACTCACACATCTTTCTTATATCCCCTATATGTACTACCTAGCCTAACTTGATTTAAGTGAAATTACGTATACGGGTCTGGTTAGTTCATCTAAACATTCTCTTTGAGAGACCGCTAAATTGTACGTAGCTCTTGTTATGTTCTTATGCTCAATTCGTCATCGTTCTACCTGTTCAATGATGAAAATGGATACCGCTCACCTTAAATTTGTTCCAGAATCAGTTAATAATTAAAGTTATGACACAAGTTTATCCGAGCACAAAACAAAAATTAATTCGAGAGATTTTGGAATATTCTGATTTCTATAAGAATCGTAATGAATTAGAGAAACTTGATTTCTGGATGGTAAAATCAATTCACAAATCATGTTTGATTCCCGTATTAAGATCTGCAGCTTCACTTAAAAGTTTAATGGTATGAGAAAGTCAATTTATTTCATGTTGTGTTTTTTTCCAATTATTTTAATCGGACAAGAAAGTAGTATAGACGAGTGCTACAGAAACACTCAAAATATGATTATCAAGTCTCTGGACGGTTTAACTCCAGAAAAAGGTGCTAGAGTGTACAAAGGATATGATCAACCACAATTGGGCTATCCTATGGAAGGTAAAATAGCCGAAGGAAATTATGAAAATGGTGTAAAAGTTGGTGAATGGATCTTATATTATAAAGATGGTGTCACGCCAAAATGTAAAGGAAATTTTGTAAAC
>CAJXMN010000014.1 GCA_913056215.1 uncultured Flavobacteriales bacterium
AAACAAAAGGGAATAGATTATATACCAGAAACTTTAATTAATGGAGATACACGAAAACAAATACTTGCTCGTAGCCGCTATTTACTTTACAAGAGTCGCGAAAAGTGGACAATCAAACAGCAAGTAAGAGCTCAACTATTATTTAAAGAATATCCTGAAATAGAAAAAGCTTACAACCTAAGTCAGGCTTTACGTCAAATCTATAATACTGATAAAGGAAAGGGAGTTGCGCTTACTAAACTCGCTCAATGGTATGACCAGGTCGAAAAATCAGGGTTTAAGAGCTTCAACACCATAATGAACACCATTTCACTCAACTATGAATCGATACTCAATTATTTTGATAACAGAAGTACCAACGCAGCGGCAGAATCATTTAATGCTAGAGTTAAAGCGTTTAGATCTCAGTTTAGAGGTGTCAGAAATGTAGAATATTTTTTGTTCAGATTAACTAAAATTTATGCTTAGTCCCCAACTTTTACTCTTGATCCCTTTTACTCTTGATCCTCTATTCTTTTACATTAAAAATTAGGGGAATAAAAAAAGGTTGCCCTTTCGAACAACCTTTCGCGGCGGAGAAAGAGGGATTCGAACCCCCGATACCTCTCGGTATGCCGGTTTTCAAGACCGGTGCAATCAACCGCTCTGCCATTTCTCCGCGACAAAAGTAGTAATAGTTATTTTTATGCCAAGCTTTTTATGAAACTATTTTATATAAAAATTGAAATCAATTGATTATCAGACAGGTTTTGATTAGTCATTTATTTACTCAAAATCACCGTTTACTCAAAAGAACTGCACATCTTTTAAGTTTACTTAAAATTACCTTATTTTTATGCTTTGATTCAAAAGAGAGAAAATGAGATATCAAAACGCTTTCATAGTTGTATTGTTCTTTATAATTCCTTCCCTTTTCTGGGCTCAGGAAAGACAACTCAAAGCATACCTCAATGAACGTCAATTTTACGCACCTGAAGAGGGTACCTATTTAGAGGTTCAATTGCATTTTGCGGGGCATACCCTTCGCTACTTGTCAGAAGATAGCACCACTTATGGGGAAGTTGAAATTACACACATATTCAGTCAACATGATACCGTATTCACTTACGACAAATACGTGCTCAAGAGTCCATTAGTTATTGATAGTATTGTAGAAGATTTCCACGATATTCAGCGTTATTCACTTCCTCCTGGTACCTACGACTATGAGTTGAGCATTAAAGATGTTCATGCAGACCACCCGCCGATAAGTGTTGAAAAAACTATTCGTATACGAGCTATGGATGGACAGGTAGAAATTTCGGATCTAGCTGCAGCTGAAAGCATACGTCCAAAAGGTCAGCAATCATCAGTCTTTTCGAAATTTGGATACGATGTTGTTCCAATGGTGACGAATTACTACCCCACCGAATTGCAAAAGCTACCTTATTATGTTGAAATATATAATACTAAAGCGCATCACGATGATTCGGTCTATGTCGTCGAACAAAAAATCGTTGGCACCAATGATGATATTGATCTATCTGGATATACGCGTTATTTTCGCTATAAAGAATCGCGCTTACAGCCCATTGCGAAGTACGTAGATATCAGCACCCTTCCTACTGGCGCTTATGAATTGAAGATCAATGTACTCAACAGAAACAAGGAGGTAATTGCTCAACAAACTTTTGCCTTTGACCGGAATAACACCGCGGAAGTGGACAATGTAGCATTCCGATCCACAGTGCTGGATCCTGCATTTGAAGAAAGTATCCCCAACGACTCTACTGGATATTATGTAGCGAGTCTCATTCCCATTGCCAGGTCAAGCGAAGTAAAAAACATTATAGAAATACTCAAACAAAAGGACAACGAAAAAAATCAAAAGTATCTACAAGCTTTTTGGAAATCTGCTGATCCAAAAAAACCCTATGAAGGCTGGATCAAATACAAACAACAGGTTCAAAAAGTGGAAAAACTATTTGCCACAAACTATCAAGTAGGGTTTGAAACGGATCGTGGTCGTGTTTATTTGCAATACGGACCTCCTAATCAATTGACAGAGCGTCCATCTTCTCCTTCTGAATACCCGTATGAAATATGGCAATACGACAAAATTGGACGTTTTTCCAATCGACGCTTCGTGTTTTATAGTCCAACCAATTTAAACAAGGATTACCGATTGCTGCACAGCGATATGGTAGGGGAACTTCAAAACTATCGTTGGCGTTATGCACTCAATAAACGAAATACGCCCGACAGCAATCTTGATAATCCACAAGGCAGTGGATACCAACGGCACTTTGGAGGCAATTCTTCACTCTATTACAACAGCTATTAATGATACATGGCGAACAACCAACGGCTGTGGTTATTTTAAATTGGAACGGGAAAACATTTCTAGAACAGTTTTTGCCGGCACTAATTAAAAATACACCGGCTGCAACAATCATCGTTGCAGACAATAATTCTTCAGATGAGAGTGTTTCTTTTTTATCGAAAAACTATCCCAATATTGAAGTGATTCAAAACAAATCTAATGGTGGTTTCGCGAAAGGTTATAACGATGCTCTGGCATTACTAAAAGGACGATTTTCTAATTACGTATTGATCAATTCGGATATCGAAGTCACTCCGGGGTGGCTGGAACCACTCGTGCAAAAAGTAAATCAGAAAAACGTAGCAGGAGCGCAACCTAAGGTGCGTGCTTATCACCGTCGTTCACATTTCGAACACGCCGGAGCAAGTGGTGGGTTTATAGATAAAAATTACTATCCGTTTTGTCGTGGTCGTATTTTTGATGCTGTAGAGCCCGATAACGGTCAGTACGACAATGAAAAGGAGATTTTTTGGACAACGGGAGCCTGTATGATTATCCGGGCTGACATTTACCATGAACTTGGAGGACTCGATGCTGATTTTTTTGCTCACATGGAGGAAATTGATCTTTGTTGGCGCGCTAAGAAAAGCGGTTATTCTTTCTATGTCGTTCCTGATTCCCTAGTATACCATGTTGGGGGTGGCACCCTTACCTACGAAAATCCACGCAAAACATTCCTTAACTTCCGCAACAGTCTATTTATGATCCACAAAAATCACGAAGGATGGTTGTTCGGAAAGATCATTTACCGAATGATACTGGACGGAATTGCTGGTCTTAAATACTTGGCGTCATTTAATGGAAAACATTTCAATGCAATTTTAAAGGCACATTTCGCTTATTATCGTCAGCTGAAAACATTGAATAAAAAACGCAAAGCAATTAAGGAATCAACAACAACATTCAATAAAACTGGATTATATAAAGCCTCCTTATTGTGGGCTTATTTTTTTAAGGGGGTCAAATCCTTCAAGGGTCTGAACAAACGCTTTTTTGCGGATTAATCCTCCTTGTGATACTTACATAAATAATCGATAGCCAGCTCGTAGCTCGTCATCCCAAAGCCAAAGATGCAGCCCACAGCCACAGGGCTTATCAGTGATTCATGACGAAAAGATTCGCGCCCGGCAATATTGGAAATATGCACTTCTACCACCGGTTGATGTATCGCGGCTACCGCATCGCGCAACGCCACAGAAGTATGTGTATAACCCCCAGCGTTCAGGACAACCCCTTCTGCATCGCTCTGATGAAGCTTATCGATGATCTCACCTTCAACATTGGATTGAAAAGAGGTGATATCGTGGTCTTTTGCTTCGAGCTGCTCCAAAAAGTATTCAAAAGTGACTTCACCATATATCGTGGGTTGCCGCTTGCCCAATAAGTTTAAATTGGGTCCATTAACTATGAGGATTTTCATATCACTGATTTTAGGTTGAAGGTAACAAAAAATTCCCGAAGACGCTCCTCTCGGTCATTGAATATGAGCTCTTCTTAGCGTAAAAATGCTATTATTATTGACAAAAAAATGTACATTTAACCGATGCAAAACGTGTTCATACGAAAATTAAATACCTTTTGGAAAAATTATTCATTGCTTTTTCTCTGGATGGTTTTTTATGTGGTAGCCATTCGTAGCTTCGAATTCATTTTCCTGCTTGAAAACAAGCTGTCGATGACGAATCCCTGGAGAAGTTTCACGTATGCCTTAGAATTTGACCTCATCTTAATCGGTGTCATGTACCTGATTTTAATTATTCCCTCAATAGGATTGTACCTATGGCACCAGCGTCTTTTGCGATTATGGTTTGGTATTTTATTCTTCACCTATGGGCTACTGCACATCTTCTTAATTCAGTTTTTCTATACAAGTAATTTACTACTGGACAAAACTGTTTTTTACTTTAGTTGGGCGGAAATTGAAATTATTATAGGTGGAGAATCTGGACAGCTCTTTGGAGCTTATTTTTGGTTATACGCAGGAACATTGCTTTGGTGGATCATTGGTACTTTTGTTTATTTAAAATGGGTGAGATTAAATAGAATCTGGTCCATTTGTAGTAAAGTTATTACACTTGTTTTAGTGGCAATGTGGATTCTTCGAGGACAAGTACACCCTTCTCAATTGAACGCTTATTCACATTTTGAAACACAACTACACACTTCTAAACCGGCCTATTTTATATCCAGTATAGTAGAGGCCTTGTATCAAGAAAAAAATAACGAAGACCCTATTCGTGCAGCCAAAACTTACCGAACTATTTTAGGTCAAAAAAAAGATTTTCAGCATCTCAACTATCCTTTTTATCAGTCGAAAAGCTGGTATTGCAATAACGATTGGTCCAACTATTTCAACGATTTAGATTCCAACACTAACGTAGTCATGATTTTTGCAGAAGGCTTGTCTACTCAGTTTTCAGGAACTCAAACGCTCGATGGAAGTTACACCCCTTTTTTAGATTCACTCGCCGGCGAAAGCCTCTATTGGCCAAATATGCTGAGTAACACAGACCGTACGCATGGTGTTTTCGCCTCAGCACTTGCTGGACTTCCACACGGATTTGAGCGCGGATTTTTAAATTACAAGGGTAAAAAACCAGATTATTTTTCACTTCCCAAAATATTGAAACAATCAAATTATCAACTCAACTTCATCTACGGAGGATGGTCCTTTTTCGACAATTACAACGGATTTTTGCGCGCCAACAACTTCGACTCTATCGTAGATCGCGATTATATTAAAAAGTATTTCCTCAAGAAGGATACTTCTTCGCTCGAATTTTCATGGGGTTTCCATGACGAAAAAAGCGTAGCAACCTATTTTCAGTTTTTAGAGGAGCACGGATCGTCTTCCCCTTATTTCAATTTGTATCTTACGCTTAGTCTACACAGTCCTTTCAATATACCCTTGAAAGATAGTCTTTCGCAATCAATTGAAAAGCAGCTGGATTCAGAGCACACACCCTTTTTTCAAACCCATAAAGATGTGTTAACCGCCGCCTACTATTCAGACCAGAGTCTCAAACGCTTTTTTGAAGAATATAAAAACCGACCAGATTTTCAAAACACGATCTTCTTAATCATGGGAGATCATAGTGTTTCTGAATTGGATAGAAATTGCGTATTGGGTAGGTATCGCGTTCCATTTTATATTTACTCGCCGCTGCTTCAAAAGACAGAGACGTTTAGCGAAATTATTTCACATTGGGATGTTCCAGCTACAATTCTCGACATTCTTCCTGCCGCAAAAATGAGTAAAAATTACAACCACTGGCTCGGTAAAGGCGTACAATTATCTCAAAAATGTTCTACTCAAGCCCCCATTTTTGTAGGAACTTTTCGCGGTGATATCAACGGTGTCATCTGGAAGCAATATGCTTATATTCACAATCAACTATACTCCATTCAAGAACATTTTGAACTAACTCCAGCAACAAATAGCGCTATGAAAAAAAAATTAAGCAAAGCGCTCAAATTGTATCGTTGGGCCAACGCGTTTTCGATCGAAGAGAACCGTATTGTTCCGCTCTGATTAGCTAGTCGTCGTCAGTCACCTCTTTCTCTTTTAATATCACGAATGGATGAGCTCGTTAAATCCAATCCACTGATCTGCATAGAGAAAGGGTTAAGCTTTATGGCCTTTTTCAATAGTTCCTCATTTTTAATCGGCCACAATTGCACCGCGAGCTGTTTTGCTTGAGCTTCTTCGATGAGTTGTTTTGTTAAAGTACTATCCATAATAGATGACGACACTCCGTCATAGCCTTTTTCGATTGCCCTATTTAATGCAGATGGAAAATCGTCGTAATTGATAAGGTGGCAACCCACTGATGGATGATGTGTCTTGATTTGATCCAAAAAATAGCTATAACCTGTTTCGACGATGACCCGATCCGCTAAATCATATTGTCGTATCAACTTCACTAATTGCTGTGCTAAAGGGTCAAAATAAGAAGACGGTGCGTTACGATCAGGAAAACAACGTTCATCAAAGTAACCTTTCACATCTAATGATAACCATTTATTCGAAAATTCATTTTTTGCCAATTCCTTAAAGATTGTTTCTAGTCGATATAACTGATCTGAAACCCCCTCCCTACACTGCTTTATAGCCTCTAACTCACTAACGGATGATTTAGGGATGCAAAATGAGTTCGAATCGGCCGTATTGCAAAAATGTCCGAGCTTATCGTCATGGTAAAGCCAAATCGTCGAATCGGCTGCAAGTTGTATATCAATCTCGCATCCATCTAGAAATTGCAAAGCATGCTTCACAGCGGGTAACGTATTTTCCAAAAATTCATTTTGGTAAACATCAGGTCCAGCTCCTCGATGACCAAATAGAAGTTGCGTAGGCAGTTTTTCTTCGCTGGGTTGGCACGCAATCAAAGAGAAACTCAAAAACAAAAAGAAGTAACGATATTTCATGATGACGAGGCATTCTAATCAGTACTAAAATTACAATTTTTCGATCAACGATCATCATTATATTCCTTAGTTTTGTGACATGACATCCTGGGAGCAACAACAGAAGGCTTTTACCAACTTCCTTCGCCTCGAGCGGGGACTCGCAGACAATTCGATTTTTGCATATCAGCGCGATGTTCAGAAGTTGAAGGATTATTGCGCACCGCGATCAATTGACCCCGTCAATGTGAGCCTGGAACACCTTAAACATTTCCTGACAGACTTGTATGACTTGGGGATTGGTGCCCGATCTCAAGCCAGGATTATCAGCGGAATCAAGCAGTTTTTTGAATTTATGATGCTCGAAGGTGAACGAGAGGACGATCCCAGCGAATTATTAGAGCTACCGAGGATTGGTCAAAAACTCCCCGTATTCCTCACCATCGAAGAAATTGACAAGCTCATCGCTGCCATCGATTTGAGCAAGCCAGAAGGTCATCGCAATAAAGCAATTCTAGAGACGCTTTATAGTTGTGGACTCCGCGTTAGTGAATTGATCAATCTGCGTTTTTCTAATCTGTTTTTAAAGGAAGGATTTGTACGTATCATCGGCAAAGGGGATAAAGAACGGTTAGTTCCTGTGAGTCCCAGTGTGGAAAAAGAAATCGACTTTTATGTTCAAGGTACGCGCAATCATATGAACGTTCAGAAAGGACACGAGGATTTCATTTTTCTCAATCGTCGCGGTAAGCAACTGACGCGAGTTATGATCTTTACCATAGTTAAAGATCTCGCTAGCGCTATTGGACTTCAAAAATCAATCAGCCCACACACGTTTAGACATTCTTTTGCCACCCATTTAATTGAAGGTGGGGCTAATTTGCGGGCCGTTCAGGAAATGCTGGGCCACGAATCTATCACGACCACCGAAATCTATACGCATTTGGACAGCGCGTATATCAGAGAGGCTATCATTAGTTATCACCCGAGAAACAAAAAAGGTTAATTCCATTTGGCTATTGCGCCGCATCACAGAGAGCAATCATTTTCTACCTTTTTTCTATAGCTACTTTTGATTGTTTATAGAGACTGCATAATATTAACTCAAAACACGAAATATACCATTAAAATGCTGCGTTGAAAAACAAATTTATGGCAGCACCTATCCAACAACACTACATCTAACTTCGGCCGTTCTACAATTCCTTATTCAATATTCCACGGTTCTGCAATTCGTTTACAGATTTACAGGAACGACCCGGCTTACCTCACTGCATCGAGTTCTTTCTGAATAAATGCTGCCAACTCACTGATATTTTTTCTAGAAAAATCAAAGGTGATCCCCGCCGTTTTATAAATCTCAGGTATCGATTGCGTGTAGCCTAGAGATAAGGCCTGTTTGTACGCTTCAATAGTTTTATTGAAATCGGATTTACTCTTTTTCCAAACCGCGAGCGCACCCAATTGAGCCATACCGTATTCGATATAATAGAAAGGCACTTCGAATAAATGTAATTGACGTTGCCAGGTGTTTTCCTGTACTGATTCGTAACCAGTCCAATCTGTCATTCCTGTGCCATAATCTTTCAGAATAGCAAGCCACTTTGATTTGCGTTCCTCCACCGAGTGATGCGGATTGGTATAAATCCAATGTTGAAACTCATCGATGGTCGCCACCCACGGTAAAATTTTTAGAATGGTTTCCAATTGTTCGATTTTAGCACGTTGTAAATCGTCTTGATCTTCGTAAAACACGGACCAGTCATCCATAGTCAACAACTCCATACTCATCGATGAAAGCTCTGCCACCTCAGAGGGTAGGCTTTTAAAAGCAGTCAATTCCAGGTCCCGATTTAAAAAAGAATGAATCGCGTGTCCACCCTCGTGAACCATAGTAATCATATCGCGATGCGAACCAACCGCATTCATAAAAATAAATGGAACGCCAATTTCATATAAGGGATAATTATATCCTCCGGGAGACTTTCCATCTTTTGATTCGAGGTCGAGATGCCCCATTTCATCCATGGTTTTCAGGCAATCTCCAAAATATGGGTCGATATTATCAAAAATGGCAATCGTCTTCTGAAGCAGTTGTTGACCTTCTTCAAATGGTTTTAACGGTTTTTTTCCATCTGGATCGACATCTCCATCCCATGGTTTCAGCTTTTCCTTCCCCATCTTTTCAGCTTTCGCAAGAGCGATTTCCCGCATGAGTGGAACGATTTCATCTTTGATCGACTGATGAAATTCAAAACAATCTTCTTTCGTGTAATCAAATCGTCCAAGCTCTTCGAATTTATAGTCGCGATAATTATCAAATCCGGCATTTTGAGCAATTTGATGGCGCAATTGAACGAGCTCCGTAAATAGTTCATCCAACGCTTCAACATCATCTGCACGTCGATCAGCCATTTTTTCAAAGACCGCTTTACGCAGTTCCTCATCATTTTCTTTGAGTAAGGTCGCCGCTTTTTGCATCGTCATGCGCTCACCATCATGCTCAATCGATTGGGCTCCACTAATAGCACTGAATCGTTGACTTTTTTCAGCCATCTCTGCTTGTAGCGGTATGTTATTTTCACAAAACAAGCGAATTTCCGTATCTACAGAGCGAAAATAGATCTTATAGGCCTCGTCTTTAAACTCCTTTTTAAAAGAGCTTTCCGATAGCTTCTTATTAAGACGAAAAGCATAGGGCGCTATCTTAGGTTGAATTTCTTTGACAAAAAATGTATAATCTTTTGCCAAATCCTCATCCTTTGTATTAATGGTCATTTTAATATATCGCCAAGCTACATTTTCAGCTAACACCGCTTCTAATTCACTTTGATCCAATAACCAACGTTTAAAAGCCGAAGGACTATCAATGGATCGTTCTTCCAGATCGATAAAATATTTTTCTACTGTTTCCCAATTATCAATAGTAAAATTCTCGGGTAAAAAATGGCGTTCGGGGCGCTCTATATTCATAAACTTATGACTTTTTTGCGGTCGTTGTTTTATTTGTCGTGGACTTCTTAGATGTTGATTTTTTAGCCGCTGACTTTTGTTCGTCTTTTTTTGACGTACTCGTTTTCTTCTCGCCTTTTTTAGCAGGTTGTTTTTTTTCTGCTTCCTCCGTTTTCTGCTCCGACTTTGAATCTTCCGAAGTTTCCTCCTCTTCTTCCTGTTCTAAAAGTTCAGCTTTATGAAGAATATTATACCATTGAAATAATTTCTTGATGTCAGAGGGATAAACGCGATCCTCATCGTAATCCGGAAGAACCTCGAGCAAGTAGTCAGTCAATTTATTTAGACTTTCTTTATGCGAAAGCGTTTTACCACCTTCTTCTTTTTCATAAATCGACTGGTATACTTCTTTGAGCGGTATATCCTCTTCATAGGTATAAATACTAATATCATCCAATGCTGAAATGCGATCAGTTGAATAGGCGGGCAATCGTTTACCATCAATCAGCGATTCTACTATTATGTTGTTCTTCGCTTGTGCGACGACTTTGTAAAGCCCCGGCTTCCCTGAAATTGAAATAACACCTGATAAATCCATATATTTTGTTTTGTGAAGTTTCAAAAATAGCAAGATTACTTAAAGCACAAGTATCTAGCGAACTAAAATCTTACGTTCAAATGTGCCTATGTTCGTCTTTGCGTGTAACAGATAAACGCCTGACGAGTAGCCTTCGAGGTTGGTGCTCCACTCTTGCCCAGTAACAAGCTCACGACGCAGTACTTCTCCGTGAACGGAACGCAACGTTATTTCTTCCAGCACACCGTGCTCAAAACGAACATGAATTACTCCACTGGTGGGATTAGGGTACAAGCTTAATTCAGATGAAAACTGCTCATTTAGTGTAAGTGTCCAATTAAAAGCAGGTGAAAAACTTTTACACCCATCTCCCCCAGTCACTGCAACACTGTAAAACCCAACTGTGTCGGGGTAAATGACTTGAAACGTATCACCAACCAAAGGAGAGTCGTTTATAAACCACTGATAGTTAGGAGCCATGGAAGCTACGAGACTATTTTCAATTTTTGCAATTGAGGGGTTGGGCAAAGGACTTCCCTGCACAATGATTGCCGTATCTGATATTACATCACAATTTTGCATATTTTGTCCCGTTAAAAATATCGTATCCGGCTGTGTCACCGTAATCTGGCTAGTAGTAGAACCATTCGACCAATTATACTCGGAGAGTGGTATATTGGTAGACAATTCAACGGGTATCTGACAGATAGCCGTATCTCCTACAATCTGCAAACCACCATTGGATTGTTTCATTAATTCAAAAGCATCTGCTTTTCCATCCCCATAGCGCAAATTTGGAGTTGTTCCCGTCTGAGCATCAACGATCGCTGTTGACTGTAGGTCTGTTAAAAAATCGCTCCAGCTCGCCTGATTACACTTTTCCAGATAAAGTGCTGCAATCCCTGTAACCGTGGGTGCCGCCATTGATGTCCCGCCATTCCTCACGTGGTAACCACCGCTGTCTACCACACCATTATAGGCTGGATCGTTTAGCATCCATGTGGGTCCACTTCCCAGAGTCACATCTCCAGCAGCGGAAATATCTGGTTTCAACTGACCTAAACGATTTGGCCCCTTGCTGGAAGAAGGAGCTATCTTACCTGGCGTTGTCATATCACTTGGATAGTACTGGTTACCATTTTTATCAATGTGCCCTAATCTACCTCTTAAATTCCCAACGGAAATTACTTCTGAAGCACAATTCCAGGAAGACACAATAGATTGAGCGCTATCAGGAAGCACATAATTAACAATAGGAGAATAATCTTGTGGGCTTGGTAGATTAGATACGATCTTATTTAAACCTATAAATTCACCACTCCAAAGGTCATACATGCCACTACCTGTTGTAGAAAAGCGCATGCGGTAATTTATGGAATCCACTTGTGAAAAGAACACCTGCATGTGAAAGTTATCCGCCTGATATTCGGTATAAATCTCCAATGTTGCTATTCGATCGTTATTACTATTCCACAACGTATCATAAACAATCGTTCCAACATTATCTTTTGCCTGCCTAAAAATGGTAGATGCGCGGTTTTCAAAACTAGGGCTCGCCCGATTAGCTCCAAGTGCATATTCAAAATCGGCATCACTGGTATCTGCCCACAGGTCTATAAAAACAGTATTATTTCCAAGTGTACCTGAAGGATTATTCTCCAGCCATATAAAATTCGTATCAACTGGAGTCATAGTTTGCCTGGCGTGATAAGGTGATTTATCACCTGAATTTCCCGCTGCAGCAACTACAATACGACCATTTTTCTCGTTCAGCAACGTCGAGATTAATTGGCCCGCAGGATCCTTTCCATCGTGACTCCCAAGATAACTACCCACACTCAAATTGATCACAGCAGGTTTTCCCAGACTATCCGCCACCCGAAAAATATAATCGCAGGCATCAGCTACAGTTAATGTCCAGTTCGGTAAATTAAAATTCGTTTCCACCACAATAATATCTGCTTCGGGAGCCATGCCTTTGTTTGTTCCATTAGCCAAGCCATTCCCAGCGGCTTTTCCCGTTACAGAGGTACCGTGCCCAGAGCTTTCTTCATTACTCGTAATCGTACCATTGTTGATTTGAGATGCGTACCAAACCTGTCCGTAATTATAAGGTGATGGAACTTGTGTTGGATTGGTAATCGAATGATCCCAATAGCGAATGACGCGGCTATTTCCTTGCAAATCTATAAAATCAGGATGCGTATGGTCGAGTCCTTGATCAACGACACCGATAATCACTTCTTTACCTGTATAGCCGCGAGGTAGTGGAGCGATTCCGTTGTGCACCTGATTAACGCGATGCATTTTACGGGTAGTATCGTCCATCACGCTCGGCGGAGCATATTCAAAATAAAAATCATCAACGCGACCCTTTCTGAACAAACTATCCATTTTTGAAAGCGTTGTCGTGAAATAAATGTACGCAGCTGTCGTTTTTTTAATTCGAATATTGGCCTTGTGGAGTAGTTGTTTGTTATTATCAGTGTGAGCTATTGTAAACGGAGCTTTTGTACCTGGTGAGCCTTCCAAAGCGGATGGAAACTGAAATTTTTGACCGTACAATGAAAAGCAGAATTGCAGGAAAATGATAAAATATATGTATTTTTGGAACACCATTTGTATAGATTAACATCCTATAAAAGATGAAATTTATTAATTCATGGAATAAATATCGCAATTTTGAGTTGTTTTTTCAAATTTTGCGCTACTTTGTAAAGATAAAATAAGAGGTATGAAAAAATTATTGTTAAAAATACTACTTCCAATAGCTATAGGAGGTTTTTTCTCAACTGCGCAAGCACAGAAAGCGGAAGACGTAGACGAAGACGTGTTGAATTGGTACAACACTAAAAAAACGGGTATGTCAACAGACAAAGCCTATAGAAAAGTAAGAAGAATAACACCTGATACGGTAATAGTTGGAATTATCGATTCAGGTATTGATATTGAACATGAAGACCTTCAAGGTATCATCTGGACTAATTCCGACGAAATTCCAGGAAACGGAAAAGATGATGACAACAACGGTTACGTTGATGATATTCATGGCTGGAACTATCTTGGGAATGCTGATGGAGAGAATCAAGGTCCGGCTCGTTTAAACGTGACTCGTATTTACGCTCAGTTAAAGCCAAAGTTCGACAGTATTGATTCCAGTGCCGTTACGGAAGCTCAACGAGAGGACTACGAATTGTACCTCGAAGTAAAAGAAGAGGTTGAAAGTAGCATTGATCGTTTTGAGCAGACAATTGAACAAACAAAGCAATTTCGAGACAACATGCTTCCATCCTTACCAAAGATGATTGGTAACATGATGGACAAGGAAGATTACACACTTGAAGATCTCGAAGAATGGGAACCAGAAGATGCCCAAGGTAAACAAATGAAGCAAGTCGGTATTCAGTTGAAAAAAGGAAAATTGAACGCTGAAGTTCTCGATAAACAAATTAAGCAGATTCAAGGAATGATTGATCACCACTACAACGTTGACTATGATGATCGTAGTCTTATTGGTGATGATCCATACGATATGACTGACACGGACTACGGTAACAACGATGTTGAAGGTCCGGACGCGTTGCACGGAACACACGTAGGTGGTATCGTTGCTGCTATTCGCGAAAACGAATTGGGTGGAGATGGTGTTGCTGATAACGTAAAATTAATGTCTCTGAGAGCTGTGCCCGATGGTGATGAGTTTGATAAGGACATTGCTTTAGCAATTAGATACGCTGTAGATAATGGTGCTGACGTCATCAATGGCTCTTTCGGAAAGTCTTACTCGAGCATGCCTAAAGCGGTATATGAAGCGATGATGTACGCACAGGAAAATGACGTTTTATTTGTGCATGCCGCAGGTAACTCTTCTGAGAACTTAGGTGAAGAGAGCAACTATCCAGCGGTACAATACGAATTTCAAGAAGAACCTTTTACACATCTATTGACAATCGGTGCTTCAACGCGCGAAGACGATGAAGAACTCGCAGCTCCATTTTCGAATTACGGAGATGAAGAGGTAGATATCTTTGCTCCTGGTGCAGAAATATACAGTACGGTTCCGCAAAGCGAATACAAAATCCTTCAGGGAACGTCAATGGCTTCACCAATGGTTGCAGGAGTTGCTGCTTTATTAAAAGGCTATTTCCCTGAACTCACGATGCTCGAAATCAAAAACATCATCCTTGAAACGGGAGATGATTATGCAGATACTGACCAAACAATACCAGGTGGTGATGAATTAGTACAATTTGGAACATTGTCGCGCACTGGTAAAGTGGTAAACGTGAAACAAGCTGTTAAAGCCGCGAAAAAATTGCAACGAAAAAAGGAAAAAGCTCAGGATAAATAACCTATTCTAAGTTAATGAATTATAGGGTGCTCTAAATTGGGCACCCTTTTTGTTATAATTCGAACGTGATGAGACGAACTTTCATATTGATCATTGCTCTCCTTGGTTCCTTCAGCAATCTCTGGGGACAAGAAGTATTTCCTTTCATTGATAACCTGGAATACCTGAGAAGTTTTCAAAACGGTGTTGAACGACAAGTCGATTATTTACGCCCCGTTCATGTTAAGTATTCAGAAGAAATCATCGCTTATATTGACAATAAAAAGGACTTTTTCATCTATGACGGTGAGTCTAAACAAAAAATGACCGGACTCGCCAATGACTTCAAAATCGGTATTGAAATCGCTGCCTGGAACACCGGTCCGATTGTTTCAGTCTGGGATCGCGGAGAAAAACAAGTTCTCACGCAATTTGGCGGTCGGTATGAAGTTAGTGACAGCCTGGTGGTCTTCGAAGATAGAAGAGACAATGCTATTCGCGTTTACTACAATGATTCTATTCACGATTTATATTACAGTGTAAGTCGTCTGAGATTCCCAAGTTCGATAGGAAGCAATACTGTGGCCTATATAGGGAACGGTAATGTACATTATGCTTTTGTTGCTGGTAAAGTATTAGAAATCGGCGTCATCAATGATCCCGTCAACTACAAACCTGGAGGAAACCTGATTGCTTTCAACGATCCTTTTCATCAGTCTTTTGCTGTGTGTCATCCGAACGAAATTGTCGATGTAGAACCGATCACTGTCAACGACTATAAAGTAGGATATAATGCAGTAGTGTATCGCGACAGAAATAATAATTTGCGCGGATATATTGACGATCAACTTGTCGACCTGAGTAGTTATTCTGCTAAATTTTATGAAGTGTTCAGAGATATCGTAATATGGGGCGAAAATGGTATGTTTTACGCATATTACGAAGGACAGAAATATGAAATTGCCAATTACATCCCAGAAGAATATAAATTGCGTGACGGTATCGTCGCATTTCGTAACTTAAACGGTGGCGTATCCGCTTTTCACAACGGAGAGGTCAATATTGTGAGCAACCTCACTCAAGCCCCTTTTGAAGTCAATGGAAATACGATTCGAGTCAAGGTCAATCGTGGAAATTATATCTTTTACAAGAACGGTAAAACTTATCAGCACTAAAATGCTCTAAATATATTTCTAATTTCTTTTTGAATCTTTGTAAGTTATTTCTCGTATTATCGTCTAGAGAAGTAATAAATAGCATTTTTATGGAGCACGTAGTGATTATAGGCAATGGCATTTCGGGAGTAACTGCGGCGCGTTATATCCGTAAAATGTCCGACAAGCGAATAACAATCATTTCGGCTGAAAGCAAGTATTTTTTTTCAAGAACCGCACTCATGTATATTTACATGGGTCACATGAGTTTTGAAGACACGCAACCCTACGAAGCGCATTTTTGGGATAAAAATAATATTGACTTAGTACAAGATTACGTTCAAAAAGTCAATTATGATGACAAAACACTTCACCTGGCTGAGACTACTCCTATCCACTACGACAAGTTGATTCTGGCTGTAGGATCTAAACCTAACAAATTTGGCTGGAAAGGGCAAGATTATCATGGTGTTCAAGGGCTTTACTCCAAAAAAGATTTAGATCTTATGGAGCGCAACACGCGGAACGCTCAAGAAGCGATTATTGTAGGAGGAGGACTCATCGGCGTTGAGATGGCAGAAATGTTACTCACCCGAAACATTAACGTTACATTTTTGATTCGTGAAGATCGTTTTTGGGGAGGAGTGTTGCCCTTGGAAGACAGTCTCATGGTGAAGCGACATCTCGAAAAACATAATGGATTGACCCTTAGACTTGAAGAAGAGCTCGAGGAGATTGTTGCTGATGAGGAAAAACGCGCAAAAGCAGTCATTACTAAAAAAGGAGAACGGATTCCATGCCAATTTGTGGGACTAACAGCTGGTGTGAGTCCGAATGTAGATTTCCTCAAAGGTGATCAGCTCGAAATTGAGCGCGGTATTTTGGTCAACCCTGATCTTTCTGCGAACATTCCTGACGTTTATGCGATAGGTGATTGTGCACAGTTTAAACAACCAAATGGACAGCGTAAGCCGATTGAACAGGTCTGGTATACGGGGAGAATGATGGGCGAAACCGTCGCTCAAACGATTTGTGGAAGTCCAGTTGAATACAAACCAGGTAATTGGTTTAATTCTGCTAAATTTTTCGATCTTGAATATCAGACTTACGGCTGGGTTTGGAACGAACTCAAAGAAGGTGAAGCAGAATTCATCTGGAAAAATGATGAAAAAGAACTGTTATTGCATTTCATTTTTGACAAAGAATCACATGAGTTCAAGGCCATCAACACTTTTGGTATTCGTATGAGACATGAGGTTTTTGACCATTGGCTCAATACCAACGCTTCGATTGAAGAAGTAATTCGCAATTTAAAAATGGCCAATTTTGATCCAGAATTTTATAAACATTTCGAAAAAGAGATTATTGAGGCATTCAACAAACAGTTTGATCAAAATATCAAGTTAGCTAAAAATAAGTGGTGGAAATCTCTACTCCCACAGTAACGATACCTATTAAATAAAAAATTGAATCATGACAGCAATTAATCAATCCATTTCAGGAGACACTGCATCGCTGAACACCCAACAAAAAATAGGTGCAGGAATTGGAGCTACTGGTCTCATCATACTTTTACTGGCCTCATTCAATGTGGGGTTTCAACCACTTTGGTTATGGCTCACCATTTCTCTAGCCGCTATTGCCGGAGGTATATTGTGGTACACCCGCGCCACATATGTAGGTCACCCTGAAGGAATAAAAAATGATGGCGTTTATTTTAGGTCACTAACCTCTAAAGGTTTATATGGATATCTTGCAGGTGTAGGGCTCACTGGATTTTATATCATTTTATACTTCTATCCCGAATACATTGGTCTGGTTGAAGGGTCGAGCAACGAGGGAATAATCCAGCTTTTTGACCCGCTTAGTAAAAGCCTTAATGGAAACCCTGCTAGTCAATGGTTCGTATACGGAACACTTTACACACTAGCGATATTGTTTTTTGGAATTAAATTTATCATCAAATACCGGCACAGTCGCTACCACATTATAAGAACAGCATCCGTCATGTTCTTTCAATTGGCCTTCGCCTTTCTAATTCCAGAATTCATGGCGCGCCTCAATGGTGATGGATTAAATTTACCCTACTACGACCTTAAAAATATATGGCCCCTCAACTACTACAACTTTGATCAATACCGCGTTGATAAGATGATCAATTCGGGTACAATAGGCATGGCATTACTCATTTTTGGAATTGCCTCTATCTTTATTATCACTCCCATTCTCACCTATTTTTACGGAAAGCGCTGGTATTGCTCGTGGGTTTGTGGTTGTGGAGGTCTAGCAGAAACAGCTGGCGATTCTTTCAGACAGCTGAGTGACAAATCGACGAGGGCCTGGAAAATAGAACGCTGGTTAATTCATTCTGTGGTGGTATTTGTTACCATTTCGACTGTTGCCGTTGTTCACTCTTACCTTGGAACAGATACGAGCAAATACTGGTTGACGAAATCTGCTTTCTTATGGATCGTTGGTGGCATTCTTACCCTTATTTTCGCTTGGGTAATGCTGTTCAAACGTCATAAATTTCAAAAAGATGCGCTTTACGGAGCCGTGGGCTTTTTCGTGGTCATTATTGCATTCATGGGTATTCATGGCCTATCAGATACAGAACATATTTTCCTGGTAGAAAAACAAACGGTTCGCGGCGGATACGGCTTTTTAATCGGGTCGATCTTTTCTGGAGTTATCGGCACTGGTTTTTATCCTATCCTCGGAAATCGCGTTTGGTGTCGCTTCGGGTGTCCAATGGCTGCTATTCTAGGTTTTCAGCAAAAACTACTTTCGCGATTTAGAATTACGACCAACGGCGGTCAGTGTATTTCATGTGGAAACTGCTCTACTTATTGCGAAATGGGGATTGACGTTCGCGCTTATGCTCAGAAAGGACAAAACATTGTACGCTCTTCGTGCGTGGGTTGTGGTGTTTGCTCCTCGGTTTGTCCACGGGGCGTGCTCAAGTTAGAAAATGGTCCTTCAGAAGGTCGGGTAGATGACAATCCAATTATAATAGGGCACGACAATCAACCACGACTTCAATAATTAGGGAAAACCCTCATTGTGTAATTGTAGAACAATTCATACCTTTGTTCATTGAACAACATAGTAATTAAAAACTAATTCACAATGAAAACTACACAATTATTCACCTTTATTATAGGAACAGCAATTGTATTGGCTTCTTGTAAAAAAGAAGGATGTACAGATCAATCAGCAACAAATTACGACCCTAATGCGGAGAACGATGATGGGTCTTGTGTTTACGATGGTTCTGGCGGAAACAACGATGGTGGAGATGGTGATGATAACACAGATAACCTTCAAAATTTAGCGGGTAACGAAAGTTCTCCCCTGACAATATCTGATGTTCATTCCGATAACAGTGTTTATGATTATTATATCGATGGTACTTGGGAAATCAATGCAGCAGTAACAATTGAACCTGGCGTTCGCATTTTGATGAAATCAGGTGCTCAAGTAGAAGTTAATGAAAATGGCTCACTGACTGCCATCGGAACGGGAGCAAATAAAATTGCTTTTATTGGTGAACAAGCTGTACCAGGTTACTGGAATTATATTCGTTTTGATGCTTCAAACAATCCTAATAACGAACTGACATACGTTGAAGTGAAGCACGCTGGTGGTGACGATTATTACCTGAGTAACGCAGCTGTATTTGTGCGGGGAAAGTCACGACTTAAAATGAACAATACACTAATTCAAAACAGTGCCCGCCGCGGTTTAAAAGTTAATGCTGCTGATGGACTCTTAACCGAATTTAGCAACAACACAATTTCAGACTGTGAATCTCACTCCATTTATTTGCATAACCTGGGTCATCTAGCAAATTTTGCAGGAAATAATAATCTAAGCACTGGTAACACCTACAATAAAATTCAAGTTGGTGGTAATCCAGTAGGATCTCCTGTCGATATTCCTAATGTAAATTCAACAATTTTACTTGAAGAAACGTCTGATATCAATGCAGATGTGACAATTGCAGCTGGGAACTATTTTGAAATGGGATCTGGTGCAAAAATTGAAGTGAATAGTAACGGGTCTTTAGCCATGATTGGGAACGCCTCCAACCCTATTACAATCACAGGAAAGCAAGAAGTTAAAGGTTACTGGAAGTGCATTCGCTTCGACGATAGTAATAACCCTTCAAACGAAATGCAATACGTTGACGTTTCTTATGGGGGTGGTGAAGACTATTATTTAGAAAACGCTATGATCTTCGTTAGATCCAGCGGATACTTAACAATGGGTAACTCAAGTGTTACATATAGTGAACGAGACGGAGTGAAAGTAAACTCAACGGATGGTACCTTCAATGATGAAGGAACTAACACCTTCTCGAATAACGATGGTCAAGATGTAAATCTTCCATAATTGAAAATTTATTTTGTATAATTTGAGGGCGGTTTTAGCGAATCGCCCTTTTTTTAAAAGCTAACGTTATGAAGAAATTTTTAACATTAATAATTGTCATCCTCTTTTTACTTCCTTCTTCCACCTTGCAGGCTCAAGCTTATCGGCAGGATCAAGTATATGTGAACGCAGGAGTCAGCTTTGCTTTTAATTGGTATCGGCCGACAGTTAATGCATTTTGGAATGACTACAATTATTCCTTTACCCCTCCCCTTATCGTGAGTGTGGAAAAAGGATTGTCCGAATATTTCAGTGCAGGTGTTTATGGTACGCATCGCAGTTATGGTTGGGACTACAAACGTATTGATGGATTTTATGAAAATCGCTATACCCGCATGTCTTTTGGAGGACGAGTATCGCTGCACTACGTTGATTTGTTAAACGAGCATCTCGACCTCGGGCTGCCTGCTGGAGAACTCGATTTGTATATCACTGGAATCTTAGGGTTTAATACTTATAAAGAGTCAATAACGCGACCTTCATATCGTGAAACAGATCGCGATCTCGACTTTTTCATCGGACCTGTTTTAGGCGCACGTTATTTTTTCAGCAATAATTTTGGTGTCTATCTAGAAGCTGGACGCGGTAGTCTTGGACTTGCGAACGGTGGGATCACACTCAAATTCTAGTAGATCACTTGGAAAAAGAATGGGTATTCCATATATGCATTCTTTTTCCTTTAATTTCTATTTCACTTTAGTACCACCATAACTTCTGAATTGATCCTAATTTAAAAAGTATCACTTTTTATGAGGGTTTTGCTATTTTTGTTCTATGGAGCAAAAATCAATTTTCACTTTCCTGGCTATTTGTTTTTTTATAGCGACACAGGTCTGTGGTCAGGATTTGTTTCAAAAAGATTCAACTCTAATTGAACAACACATTTCGCAACTTCTTTCGGACACTTCAATCATTGAACAACCAAAAGACGTTGAAGCAGCACTCAAACAGCAATTAGACCATCAACTAAATGACAACACTAGAAGTTTTATACATTTTAACGTGGCAAAGTATTATTTTGTTAAAGGCCAATTGACACAATCCCTCGGCTACATCCATGAACAAAATATGCCTGACACCCTACAATTCTTTCCGAAAATCAAGAATTTGGAGGGTGTCATTTATAGTCTTCAACGTAATCACAACAAAGCTGTTGAAGCCTATCTCAAGGCTGCTGAAAGCTATGCCAAACAAAATAAAATTATTCGGCAACATGTGGTTTATAACAACATTGCAAACATCTATCTCGCCTTAGGCGATTATGCTCAAGCACACAAATACAGCAAAAAATGTTTCAGTGTCATCGGTAATCATCCTGAAAATGAAAATTACCATACGATGAGGGGAATACTCGCTTTATGTGAGGTGAACCTGGGGAATTATCAAGCCGCAAAACGTCACTTGGAGGCACTCAAATCTACAGATTTAGAAAAAAAAATACTCGCCAAAATCATCACACTTTATGTAGAGGCTGAATACGAACGTGCTCAAAACAACTATCATAGCTCTATCAAACTTGCCAATTCAAGCTTAGCACTGAGCCAACAACATCAACGTCAACAATATATTCTCATCAGTCACATCATTTTGATGAAGAATTATAATACCCTGGCTAAATACGACCGCGCTATTGAGCATGGAGAATCAGCGCAAAGTGTTTTGATCGCAACACATAATCCGACCGTAAAACACACTATATTTTCTGGTCTTTCTAAAGCCTATGCGGGAATTGGTAAATACAAGAAAGCTTATTCATTTCAGAAAACTTCCGATTCTCTTCGATCCATTGACCGTAGAAAAGAAAATCGAGCTAAGATTGATAGTTTAATGGTACAATTTGAAACTATTGAGACGCAAAATGAAGTCCTGCAACAACGCAATCAAATTCAGCAACAAAATCGAACGATTCAACAACGTAACGACTTTATCCAGCTCATGATATTCATCCTCATACTTATACTATTTCTTAGCGCTATAGGTATTTTCCTATATCGGCAAAAATTGGCCATTGAACGTAATAAATCGGAAAAGAACATTCTACGTGCACTCAATGAAGGAGAAGAAAAAGAACGTCAACGCATAGCCTCTGAATTACATGATGGTATTGCATCTGAATTGACTGCACTCAAAATAGCACTTGAACAAAAGGATATTGAGAACGATAACTTCCTGCGTATGACAGCTCATATCCATGAAGGAGTGCGGCGAATTTCTCATAACCTTTCGCCTATTCACCTGAATGAAATGGGCTTGACAAAAGCAATCAAAACATTTGTTGAAACCAATGCAACCTCTAATCAAATCAATTTTTATAGCAATATTACCTCACCCTTGGAATTGTCTCGCAACACGACCTTAATTCTATACAGAGGCACACAGGAAATCATTCAAAACGCCCTCAAACATGCTCAAGCTAAAAATATAGATGTTCAGATTATTCGCAATGAAGATCAATTATCCATAAGTGTTGAAGATGATGGTATAGGCTTTGATACAACAGATCAATCAAAAACGATCGGACTTAATTCGCTACGACAAAGAATTGCTTCTATAGGAGGAGAACTTACTTTTGATTCTACGATTCGCTCTGGAACTACAATATTTATTTCAATACCTGTCAATGATGGAAAAAAGTAATTTGAACATATTAATTACGGACGATCACGCCATGATTCTGCAGGGACTGCACGCTTACATCAACCGACAGCGACCCAATTACGTGGTTTACACTGCAGAAACGAAAGCAGCGATGGACAAACATCTCGAGCAAAATGCAATTGATGTTTTGTTACTGGATTTAATGATTGGGAAAACAGACGCCCGATTTTTTATCAAATCGCTTAAAGCGAAATACGATGATTTAAAAATTATCGTGATCAGCTCCCACGAAACCAATGAAATTGTTAAAACACTCATCAACAATGGCGTTAACGGATTTGTAGGTAAATCTCATTCCTCCGAATATATTTTAGAAGCTATTGATCAATCTCAAGAAAAGTCGTTTTACCTGGACCCTAAAATGGAGAAAAAGTGGGAGCAAACGGCAGATCGTTCCGTGAATGACGACATTCATCTGACGAAAAGAGAACTGGAAGTTTTACAGGAAACACTCAAGGGGTCATCCATCAGAGCAATTGCCGATGCACTTTTTCTTTCCGAAAAAACCATCGAAAATCACCGCTCCAATTTATTCAGCAAATTTGAGGTGAAAAATGTAACAACTTTGGTCAAAAAAGCGATGCTTCTGGGGTACCACGAAACATAATTCCTTTAGCGCAACTTGGATGAACAAATTATTTGGGAGTAAACTTTTTAAGTTACCAGCTATTTTTATAACTTGAGCAAGACATGAAAGAATTATTTCATTTAATCACTGTGCTAACTTTGACTTTCTCCCTCTCGGCACAAGGTCAATACGATAAATGTTACTTTGGAAGTGCAGGTATTGATTTCGGCGGCTGGTTTCCAACTGCTCTAACTGATAGCGAAATGGAAACATCAGAAAGTGCTGTATCAATGTGCAGTCCTCAGGGAGATTTGTTGTTTTATTCAAATGGTGGAAGTAGCCCTACAGTTCCTGGTGTTGCTGGTGCAGTATGGAATGCCAACCACGATATTATGGAAAACGGACTCCTCGGTGACTCCAGCGGTTGTATTAGTTCTTTTCAGGGGGCGGTCGCTTTCCCTTTTACTGGCACCTCTACTGGCACCTCTACCAAAACAGGTTCAGGCATGTACTACATTTTTATGAGAGACTGTGCAGAAAGTAGTTTCTCTCCACCCAACTATAACTCAGGTCTCACCTATTGTGAAATAGACATGAGCGCGAACAGCGGTTTAGGAAAAGTAGTATCAAAAAACAACGTCGTTATTCCATTCCAGTCGGGTGGAACAGTCAAAACAAATCATGAACCTGTCACCGCAATATTACACGACAATAATCAGGACTGGTGGTTGTTCTCCTACAACAACGACTCCCTTTATAGCCTTCAAATTACACAAAACGGCATCAGTCAATATCGCTCATACTTCAAAGGTAAGGGATCACTCGTTTTTTCTCCGGATCGAAAGCTGGTTGCAGCGGGCCATGAACTCTATTCTTTTAATGCGTTTACGGGTGATTTATCACATCTTTCCTCATTACCCAATGGAAGATATGCTTTCTCTCCAGACGGTCAAAAACTCTACAGAGTCGATCAAGAACTGATCCAATATGATGTTTCCAGTAGTAACATCCTTAGTTCTGCCGTGACGATCGCGTCAGGAATTGATTGCAATCAGCTATACCTAGCACCTGATGGCCGTATTTACTTATACAAGTATGGTGTTACATATCTCCCCGGATATATTGATTGCCCCAATGCAACAGGTATCAATTGTGGTTTTTCGCTTTCATCCATAGATCTGAATGGTCGCAATGCCAAAAGAGGGTTTACAAATATCCCAGCCAACTACCTCTTCAAAGAAAGTTACGATTGTAATCTGAGTAATGAAGAACTCCAACATTCATCTGATCAAATCCGGCTATATCCCAATCCCGCTAAAGAGGAATTAAACATCATATTACAAGGATCAGAGTACCCTATCCGATGTTCAGTTCATAGCCTCAAAGGAAAACAACTATTCCATCAAACGATCCACCACAAACAAACCACTATAGATATCTCGAAATGGTCTCCTGGCATTTATTATTTCAGAAGTGATCAAACAATTAAAAAACTGATTATACAACCCTAAATACTGTAGCTTTTATAATTATCGTAAGTTTGCCAAAAGCCATTCGTCAAAGTTGACATGAATCTTAACATGAAGGTTGAGCACCAACATATTTTCGTAGTTATACCTGCGTTCAACGAAGAGCAGTCCATAGGTAAAGTGATTGCTGAAATCCCACTCATTGATAAAAAAAATGTTATCGTAGTAAGCAACAACTCTACAGACGCTACGGAAAAAGTGGCACTAGAAGCTGGCGCGACAGTGCTGTCAGAACAACGAAAAGGTTATGGATGGGCATGTCTTAAAGGGATCGATCATGCTATTGAAGAAAGTGCTGAAATTATTGTCTTTATGGACGGGGATTACTCCGATTTTCCCGAACAAATGACGAACGTAATCGCTCCTATATTGGATAAAAATATGGATCTCGTCATAGGATCTCGCGCACTCGGACAAAAAGAAAAAGGATCAATGACCTTCCCGCAAGTGTTTGGCAATTGGTTATCAACACATTTGTTGAAAATTTTTTACCGGGCTCATTTCACAGACCTTGGACCTTTTCGCGCAATTAAAACGCACGCATTACAAAAGCTCCAAATGTCAGATAAAACCTACGGTTGGACGATTGAAATGCAAATAAAAGCAGCTCAACATCAGCTTCATTTTTGTGAAGTTCCCGTCGATTATAAACAGCGAATTGGAACCTCAAAAGTAAGTGGAACCATAAAAGGTGCTGTTTTGGCAGGAATAAAAATTATCTTTGCAGTGTTTAAGTACAAATTTGTGCGATGAGCGAGCTTTTAATAACAGCAATTATTGATAATGAACCAACATGGATGTTCAACTGGGGCGATGCATTTGGTTTCGATCATTACTGGTCTCACATTCTGGCTAAGTCTATTCTAGCCCTTTACGGATTATGCCTTCTGCTCATTTTCTTTTACAGCGTGCTTCAGCTTTCCCTGGCCGTCAATTACAATCGTCACAAAGCAGTAAAGGATAAGCAACCAAAACCGGACTTTTCGGCTGATTCAGCTCCTCATGTCACGGTTCAACTTCCCATTTTTAACGAATATTATATTGCTGAACGTATTATAGAAAAAGTTTCACGGCTCGATTACCCCTTGAACAAACTCGAAATCCAAGTACTCGATGATTCCACAGATGAAACTAAAGAACTAATTGTTCGGAAAGTGAAAGAAGTGCGAAACGAATATAATGTTGATATTCAACATATTCATCGAACTAATCGCAAGGGTTATAAAGCAGGAGCACTCGATGAGGCGCTACCCGACGCTAAAGGAGAATTTGTAGCAATTTTCGACGCAGATTTTTTACCCAAACCGGATTTTTTGAAAAACACGATTCCCTATTTTAAAAATGAAAACGTGGGTGTTGTGCAGACACGTTGGGGGCACATCAACAAAAATTATTCGCTCTTAACAGAACTACAAGCTTTTGGACTCAATGGTCATTTTGCTATCGAACAAGGTGGGCGAAGTGCATCAAACCATTACATCAATTTCAATGGAACAGGTGGCGTCTGGCGAAAAATCTGTATTGATTCTGCCGGTGGATGGGAGTGCGATACACTTACAGAAGATTTGGATTTGAGTTATCGTGCTCAAATGAAAGGATGGAAATTTCAATATTTAGAAGATGTTGTAGCTCCAGCCGAACTTCCTATCACCATGAGCGCTTTAAAAGGTCAACAACATCGCTGGATGAAAGGCGGTGCCGAATGTTTCCGAAAAATAGCTGGTCAACTACTAACCAAAAAAGGTATTCGATTTACAGATCGTATTCACGGACTCTCTCACCTATTTAATTCTTCTGTTTTTATTTTTATTCTTTTGTTGGGATTACTGAGTTTACCAGTTCTTCATATTAAAGATAGTTTTGCAGACCTCAATTACTTCATACAGTTCGGTAGTATTTTTATCCTATCAACCTTCTTTTTGATGTATTATTACTGGAATTCTTATCGCGATAAAACAACCAATAAAACACAATCACTGGGACAGTTTATCATTCGTTTTTTTCAATTCCTAATAGTGTCAATGGGGTTATCACTCAATAATGCTGTTGCAGTTATCGAAGGCTATCTAGGTATTAAAAGTTCATTTGTTCGTACTCCAAAATTCAACGTAGCTAGTAAAAGCGACAAAATCAATAATAAATACGATAAAAAGTCCATCTCTTTAATTACTATTGGTGAAGGCGTCTTGTTTGTAATTTTTGCCTTTACTGCGATCAATCGACTCATATACGGAGATTTGGGTATGGTTCCCTTTCATCTTATGCTCGCTGCAGGCTATGGAATTGTCTTTTTCTATGGTATTCTAGAAGCTAAACCTGCAATGTTTAACTTCGTTCCTCGTTTTAGTACCAGCAACGTATAAATTATGACTCGTTATGTTAAGGCGGCGCTGAGTATCTACTTTGTCTCGCTGTTCTGTTTTATATTTTGGGGAAATCAGAACAACTTTTTAACTTCCTGGGGGTGCTACTCGGGCCTTTTTATCGCTTACGCCTATCTCGTTCATAATCGACAGTATTGCTCAGTGGAAAAATGGGAAATTTATGCATTTGTGGCTGCAATCATCCCCTTTCTAACTCTTCCTCAATTATCTCCAGATTTTTACCGTTTCTTGTGGGATGGGGAACTAACCAATAGAGGTATTCATCCCTATGCCTTCACTCCCAACGAAATCATGGAAAATTCGGCCATAAAAAAAGATGCGCTGATCAGCGAACTTTATGAAAATATCACACTGCTCTCGCGTCAACATTACTCACCGTATCCTACTGTAAGTCAGCTTTACTATGTTGCAGCTACATTTTTTACTGATAACATCATCCTTGCAACCACAGTTTTACGCATGTTGATTTTGGGGACACTGATTATTGGAGTACGCTATTTAAAAAAACTATTAGCTTTATTTTCTTTACCCTCCCATAACTTAGTAATCGTACTACTCAACCCTCTCATTATTATAGAAGTTATCGGTAATTTGCACTTTGAGGGAATTGTAGCTTGTTCAATCATCATAGGTGTTTACTACATGCTTCAAAAAAAACACCTCATGGGAAGCTTATTTTGGTCGATGGCTATTGCAATCAAACTTACCCCCCTACTCTTACTTCCTTTGTTCTGGAGGTATCTGGGTGCACGACGATCACTTTTGAACTACGCCTATATCGTCATTTTTTCCACTGCTATTCTACTTATATTTCTTTGGCCACCATACGTAGCTAATTTTCTGAGAAGTATTACACTGTACTTTAATAATTTTGAATTCAACGGCAGTGTTTTCGAGGTTATACAATGGACCGTTGAGTTCTTTCAAACTGAAAGTTCGGTGACAATTGCCGGCCCGATCACGAGCATACTTGCTTTTATAACTATACTAACCATAGCCTTTATCAAAAGACCTCGAAATGCAACGCATTGGTTATCTAAAATGGAATGGTCTTACTTAATTTTCCTACTTCTAGGGACTACTGTACATCCGTGGTATATCGTTCTTCCCCTTTGCTTCACCGTATTTACGAAAAATAAGCTCACATGGTACTGGTCTTATTTGATTTTCTTAAGCTATGGTTTTTACGCTTTTCCGGCAAGTTCTACAGGTTCACTGCTTATCTTTATCGAATACGGTGCTCTACTCTTTATATTCATTCGCTCTCAACTGTCGAAGCCTTTCTTCCAATAATTACCGTAGCGATTTGTAATGCTCGATCCAATCGCGATTCATTACATCCTTGATCAGCTTAAAAAAACTACTGTCTGCAAAATAATCCTGATCATACCCACGTACCCCGTAGCGATTGTAGATGTAGGCACGTTGCTTTTCAGTGGGTCGGTATTCGCCCTGACTCCAACCCTTGCCTTTACCGCCTTTTAAAGGGTGTGCTGAAAACCTAACTTTCCATAACGAATCAAGAGCAGCATTAATATCAAAAGCTGCTGTGCTGTCTGTGCCAAATACATTGATATCGTAGTCGGCAAAATAATCATGAAAATACATCGTCTTAGGAGCAGGCCACTTCCCAGCTCCTACTTTGATCAATCGCTCGCGCGTCACGGGTTGAATCGATGTACGCCTTCCTCTTCGATAGTGCACTAATGCAGTCTGTTGCAAACCTCCCGTCGGTAGAATACCGATTTTAACACCCAAACTTATACCATTCGATGAAACAGGTGAACCATTTTCATATTCATTGGTCGACCCCGTTAAACACAAACAAGTTAGAACAGCAAGAATTAGATATTTTGCGCTCTCGAACACTGCACTAATTTAATCAACGTGAAGTTGAACTCAAACAATATCGGAAATAAACAACACACAAAGTACCATTATTTTTCTAAATCGCGATGTTCGGGTGTCAAAAGGTCCAGTGCGGTCTTGACTGGCGTAAAAGTAGCAGAGGGCACCTCCACAAAGACGGTCAGCCAGTCCGCCATAGATCCATTCCACAATCCAGGACGCTCCATAAACTGAATGGGGTTGCCTTCAAACTTTTTATCAACGATAAAATATTTTTCTTCATCACAGAAATCATGGAGATTGAAGTACTCGTCATCAAAATCCTTTGTAGAAACCGCCATTAATACGGGGTTAAAAAACTGACTCTGCACCATCAATCGATATTGATTTCCCTTCATATCAATTTGAGATTTTTCTACAATCTGTTTTGATTTTTTACCATTTTCTTCAACCCAAAAAGGACCTCCACCCGGTTGTCCTTCGTTGCGCACCATTCCACAGACGCGCAAAGGTTTATTAATCAAAGCGATTAAATCACGGCGTGACAACTTCGAAAATTCAGTTGATGCATCAAAAATCTGATACTTCTCATTGAGCTTAACCAGTTTTTCGTGTGGTTCGCTTTGATTATAAATAGCTTTCAACTCATCGCGAATCACCTGGAGTAACCCACCAAGATAACGGAGGTGATCAACAGAAGTATCCGCGCGCGATTCATGCTGGACATTGTCAATGTTCTTAATAAAAATAATATCTGCTCGCTGCTGGTTTAGGTTATTCAGTAATGCTCCGTGACCTGATGGTCGCGTCAGAAGTTCACCCGAACTACGTTGCACCGGATCTTGATTTATGTCAAAGGCTATAGCATCTGTTGTCGGGTCTTGATGAGAAGTACTCGTTTCACATTTGCGCCCTGTCAGTTCTTTAACTGAATTCAACGTTTGCTGAATTTCCGCATCAAATACAGGATTGATTGTAAAATGAAAATCCACATTTTTTTCGCGAAGACGAATACCTTGAAGAAGCTGCTCCTGAAAAGCATTGAGAATAAAGCTGCGAGAACGGTGAAAAGGCAACAACCCTTTTGGCATTATTCCAAGACCCAATCCTTCTTCTTTGAGCAGATAACTGACAAAGTCATCAAGATCGATCGTATAGTTGCGCACTTTTTCTTTTAACTCAAAGGGCAACAACTCGAAAAATGCAAAATCTTCAATCGCATTGAGAAATCGCTCCGTTTTACCGCGCGTTTCTTCGCTCGGATAAGACAAAAAATCATATAAAAACTGAAACATTCGAGATCCAGAGCCGGATGCCGGAATAAAAAACCGCACCTCATCACTGGATTGTAAAAAGGATAGCATATAGCGATTTTTCTCAAATGTAGAGTGACGAATAACGCCATCGTGGAGTTTACAAGGTGCAACAATATTTATAGCAGGCTGTTTATTAAAAACAAGTTGTCGCTGCCGTTCGATCTCTTGAGTTGAAGTTGCTGAATTCATGGATTCGTTCAATATATTACTGAAATAACGTAATTTCGTCGCTGTTATGCTCTATTTGGTTCGTGAATATATAAATTATCGTTTAAAGGCAAAGCATCGACACGGAGTTCACTCGCCCTTCGTGTACAAATTTAATAATGAGTGTCTCCGATTAAACGTGGATCGAGCCTCACGAGAAAACTTCAAGAGCTATTTCAAGACGCTGCGCGGATCTACAAGTACAATCGAAATGGACGATTGGGGTGCAGGTTCAAAGAAACTCGGGACAACCCGCTGCGTATCAAAAATCGCCAAAGTTTCTGGCACCCAAGGTAAATACGCAAATTTACTCTACCGCCTGACGCGATACTTCGAGCCTGAAAACATTCTGGAATTAGGGTCCTCTCTGGGGTTAGGAACACTCATGTTACACCAAGGACACCCTTCTGCGCACATTACTTCTGTGGAAGGATGCGAAGACACGCATGCTTTTCTGCTGGCTCATCACCCTTTAAAAAACGAGAAAAATGTCCATTTTTGTCGCAATGACTTTTTAAGCTACCTCCAACAGTCTAAAAACGTCTTTGACCTCATATTTATCGATGGCGCTCACAACCAAGAAATGACACTTAAAATTTTAAGCAAACTCAAGTTTCACCTTCATGAGGAGACAATTATTGTGTTAGACGACATTCGATGGAGTACCGATATGTTAAAAGCATGGCATGAAATTGTCCACGATTCTACCTACCACTTGACGATGGATTTTTTCAAATTGGGTATAATTATACCTAGACAACACCAAGCCAAAGAACATTTCATCATCCGTTATTAAATAATTGTCAAACAGTTACAAATATTAATATTTATTTAACATCGCACGATGGAGGGTAACTATTTTCCCTATTACTTTTGTCAGCGGTAATCTAGAGACATATGAACAAAACTTTGGCGTTAGTCCTTCCTTTGCTATTGACCTTCAACTTGTTGTTTGCAGGGTCAAATGACACGAATCAAAGCACCCTTACTTCGAAAACCATAAAAAATGTTGCAGCTACTCCCAAAGCGGAAGGATTTACTGTCGTTTGGGGTCTCGACTACAAAGCGTATAGCCAACTAAAAAATGAAAATTACTCCATTTCCATCAAGTATAACACGAAAATTGGTGCGAAAAGATTTAAAGACGGTTACAAAGACGTTAGTTGGAATGTCATCAACAACATCCCTTTAGATTCAACGAGCTACACAATTTCAGCGTTAGCCGAAGAAAAAACATACGTCTACAAAGTAGGTATCACCAAAAATGACGTGACGCAATGGTCAGACAAATACTCAGTAACCACTAAACGCGGATGGGGTGTTTTTCGTTTTTTTATACTCATTGGTTCGCTCGGCCTGTTTATTTACGGAATGAAAGTCATGAGTGAAGGACTACAGCAAGCGGCTGGATCGAAACTTCGAAACTTACTGGGATCTATCACTTCCAATCGCGTCAAAGGGGTGCTTACTGGTTTTGGCATCACCTCTGTCGTGCAGTCTTCATCAGTGACTACCGTTATGACCGTTTCTTTTGTAAATGCTGGGCTACTAACGTTAGTGCAGTCTGCTGGCGTCATGATGGGAGCTAATATAGGGACCACTATTACGGGATGGATCATTAATATTTTTGGCTTTAAGGTGAGTATTGGTTCTTACGCCCTCATATTTATTGCACTCGGTGCGCCACTACTCTTCTTCGCGCGCCAAAAAATCAAAGCCTGGGCTAGTGCAATAATCGGGTTCGCTATACTCTTTATGGGGCTCGGATTTTTAAAAGATGCCGTTCCCGAATTGGGACCAAATTCTGCTCTGGTTGAGTTTTTTGTAGAATATAAAAACATACCAATAGTCAGCACGCTGATATTTGTGTTGCTCGGAGCCTTAGTGACAATTATTGTACAATCCTCTTCTGCGGCAATGGCATTAACAATGACATTGGTAGCTAGTGGCATTATTCCTTTTGAAATCTCTGCTGCCATGATCCTTGGCGAAAATATTGGTACGACAATCACTGCAGAACTTGCCTCGACGGTTGGAAACGTACATGCGAAACGATCCGCGCGTATCCACTCGTTATTCAATATAGTAGGGGTGACCTGGGCTATTTTCTTATTCCCTTTTATATTGGATGCTATTAAGCACTTCATGATCACAATAGGTGCGGGGAACCCTTTTGATAACCCGACTGAATATGCGAATACCGGTTTAGCTATTTTTCACACCACATTTAATTTACTGAATGTATTGTTACTCATCTGGTTTGTACCTAACCTGGTTCGCATTGCCGAACGTACCGTAAAATCAAAAGGTGCTCAAGATGAAGAGTTTCACCTCGACTATATTGGTTCTGGATACATGTCGACACCAGACCTTTCTTTGTTGGAGGCTAAAAAAGAAATCGCCAAGTTCGGTGAAATCACCAGTCGAATGTCTCGATTCTCGCGTTCACTACTTTTCGAAAAAAACAGGAAAAAGCAGAAAAAACTGCATGAACGAATCGCCAAATATGAAGAAATAACGGATCGCGTAGAAATTGAAGTAGCAAATTACCTCAACAAAATTTCGGAAGGTGAATTGAGTGGTGACACCGCTATACGTATACGAGGAATGAACAGTATTGTCAATGACCTGGAACGTATTGGAGATATCTATTATCAAATGTCTAAAACACTTGAACGCAAATCCAGCGAAAAAATTTGGTTTACGCCAGAACAGCGAAATAACCTTGCATCCATGTTTGATCTCGTGGATAAAGCATTTAAAATCATGATTGATAACTTACAAAAACATTCAGGAACGGTAACGATGGATGAAGCCCGCGAGATCGAGAATGCCATTAATATGAAGCGAGATGACTTGCGTAAAGACTATCTAGATAACTTATCACAAAGTGACGAGTTGCATCTGCGAGGCGGACTTATTTACAACGATATGTTTGCTTCTTTGGAAAAAGTAGGTGACCATATCATCAACGTAACTGAAGGAGTCATTGGCAAAGTCTAACAATTAAAATCATTTCCTCATTGATGGTCATTGATTGAATGGAGCGCATCCTTCTTTCTCTAAGAATAAGCTATTAATACATTTTAACATTCTATTAATAACACGTCTGGTTTCTTAACTTAAGGGTAAACTTATCGTAATTTTTCACGCTTCGTACCTGTCTATCTTTGCTGTAAAATTTTAGCTATGGCAAAAGAAACAATATTACTGGTCGATGATGATCCGGACATCGTAGAACTCATCAAGTACAACCTTGCAAAAGCTGGCTATAAAGTACTTACGGCCTACGACGGAGAAGAAGGAATAAAACTTGCCAAACAAAACAAAACCGATCTCATTTTACTCGATGTAATGATGCCAAAAATGGATGGCATTGAGGTCTGTGAGCTGATTCGAGAAGATGCTACCATTCAGCAACCTATGGTTGCATTCCTTACCTCACGGAACGAGGACTATTCGCAAATTGCTGGGTTCAGAGCCGGTGGGGATGATTACATCAGCAAACCCATTCGTCCGAAGGTTTTAATGAGTCGAGTGGAGGCATTGTTGAGAAGAAAGGACAATCGTTCTGTGGGATCTACGCAAGAATCGATCAATAGTAAAATCAAATTGGACCGGGAGCGTTTCCTGCTCATTGCTGATGGTCGTGAAATGCAGCTTCCCAAAAAAGAGTTTGAACTGCTCGAATTACTATTGTCGAAACCCGGTAAAGTGTTTACGCGCGATCAGATATTGACCAATGTCTGGGGCAACGAAACGATCGTCGGGGAGCGCACAATTGATGTTCATATCAGAAAATTGCGTGAAAAGATAGGAGATGCTTACATTCGCACTATAAAAGGTGTTGGGTACACGTACAATGAAGTGTGAGAAGTAAGAAACCGATACATATAATTTTTGCGGGCAGCGTTATTTTTTCGTTGGCAACCCTCGTGTTGATTCTGATCGCTAATGCCTATCTCCCATTAGCGACGCTCTACATTTTTCTTATTCCCTTCGCTAGTTTTATTTTATCTTTTGCCATTTTTTTCTTAGTTGTTGAACGCTTTATTCACGACAAAATCAAACTTATTTACAGAGTCATACGACGAGGAAATAAAATTGAAGAACAAAGAAATCCAGTTTCCATGATGGACAACACCATCGATAAAGCGGTGGCTGAAACAAAATCCTGGGCAGAAGAACGCCATAAAGAGATTAGAAAATTAAAAGAACAAGCAAACTTCCGAAGGGAGTTCCTCGGTAATCTGGCCCACGAATTAAAGACACCTGTTTTCAGTATTCAGGGATATATTCTAACGTTGTTAGAAGGAGGCTTGGAGGACGAGAAGGTCAATCGTAAATTTCTGGAACGTGCTTCATTTGCGACTGAAAGAATGGCCGCTATTTTGGAGGATTTAGATGAAATCACCAAAATGGAGGTCAACCGCTATGAATTGCACCTTGAAAAATTCGATCTCGTAAAATTGACTAAAGAAGTGCTTGACTCGACAGAAGAACATCGCCCCGAAAAAGACATCAATGTTCAGATAGATAAATCCCATGACCCCATTTACGTGAAGGCTGACAAAGGTAAAATCTCACAAGTACTAACCAATCTCATTCTTAATTCTATTAACTATGGAAAAAATAAAGGGAATACAATTATAAGATTTTACCCGATGGACGACGTGATCATGACAGAAGTAGCAGACGACGGACCCGGTATTGAAGAAAAAAATTTGCCACGTTTGTTTGAGCGTTTTTATCGCGTAGAGCAAAGTAGAAACAGGAATGAAGGAGGGTCAGGTCTTGGTCTGGCAATTTGTAAACACATCATTGAAGCACATAAACAGTCTATTAATGTTCGCAGTACCATCGATGTTGGAAGCGCTTTCACGTTCTCCCTACCTAAGGCATGAGGTACCCATGCCAGGTCAGATATTTTCATTAACTTGGAGCAAAAGTAGTTCATGCTCTATCGCTTGCTAAAATTCTTCATTGGTGTTGGCATTCGTCTCTATTACAACGAGGTGAAGGTTAAAAACAAGCAACGTTTAGCACAGGGGGAAGGCCCTGTTATTATCGTGGCAAACCACCCCAATACGCTCATGGACGCCTGGGTGATTGGAATGATCTGCAAGCAGCCGATACATTACATGGCAAAAGCAACGCTCTTTGACTCCAAATTAAAACTCAGGTTGCTAAGAAGTCTAAATCTAATTCCAATTAACCGCCAGGGAGAAGGCATTACAAAGGGAGTTGACAACATGGACTCACTGACAGAATGTTATGAAGTATTGGCCGCTGGTAAAACATTGGTCATCTTCCCGGAAGGCACAAGTTACAAGGAACGTGTTCTTCGTAAATTAAAAACAGGTACGGCTCGCATTGCTCTAGAAACCGAACAGCGCAACGGAGGAGAATTAGGTGTAAAAATAGTCGCAGTAGGTCTTAACTATTCGCAACAAGAAAAATTTCGTAGCAATATTCTCATCGATGTTGACGAACCACACGATGTGCGTCAATACCTCGAAGAATATAAAAAAGATAAACACGAAGCTTCAATGCGCTTGACAAGAGAGATTCGCAAACGTCTCGAACGCGTTCTAGTGACTGCAGAATCTCAAGATGAAGAGTTGCTGATCGAAAAAATTTACAAAGTGCTCAACACGCGCTATCAAGAAAAAAAGATTCGTGGTGTATCGAAAGAAGTTGCCGATATGAAAGAAATCACTCGACGCCTTGATGAAATCAAAATCTTACAGCCCTGGCGCCTGGAAGAGATCAAAAACAAATTAAAATCCATCGATTGGAAACTTGAAAAAATGCACATCCGCACCGATTTTCTCGATCGCAAATTCAGATCAGTTCCTTTTCTAAAACAAGTGTTGATATCAATGCTCTTTGTTTTAATTGCTATGCCTGTAGCTCTTTTCGGTGTCCTCCACAATATTTTTCAATACCTGTTCGCTGACTGGTTAGTACCTAAAATCTCCAAAGACATTGAATACTATGCACCTTTAGCTATTTTGGTAGGAACTATTCTCTATCCGGTCACGTATACCTTATGGGGACTGCTTGCCTATCTACTTTTTGATTTGCGCTCCTTCGGTATGGTCATTTATATACTCTTGCTCCCGACGACTGGACTCTTCGCTTATTGGTTCATTCGATACCTAAAAAACATTAGTTATAGTTGGCAATACATGCTATTGTTGGTCGACAGAAAATCGACACTACATGCTTTGCGGGAAGAAAAGAAGCATCTCCACGCGCTCCTCTATGATGACAGTATCTAAAAAAATTATTTCCGCTTCCTTTTTTGCATCACTATACTTTAGTTTAGCAATCCATTCGTTTTGATTAAATTTGAGTAATACAATTGGTCTTTCTTCGCGAAGGTTAAAAAGCATGTAGTCGTGTATTAAAAGTAAAATAAAGCTTAATTTTGTATCAGTTCATATGGCAAAATCATCAATTATGAAATACAGCGTCATTGTTGCACTCCTCGTTATAGTGAGTGCCTGCAATCAAGGTGATCAGGAGCCCAAAAAGCAAACGGAACAAGATGTTTCAAATTATCGCGCTTTAAAAGTAGTCGATAATCAAGGGCGCTACAAAGAGTGGTATCCTGGACACGAACAGCTTAAACTGGAAGGTAGACAAAACGAAAAAGGAGAGCGTACTGGAATTTGGAAGCTCTACTCTAAAAATGGTGTAGTGCTTTCCATAACTGTATATACAGATGGAAAAAGAGATGGACATATCATTGTGAAACACCCCAATGGTGCATTGCATTACAAAGGCCAGTACGTTATGGATGAACGCGTAGGGGAATGGAAGTTCTACGATGAACAAGGAAATCTCACAAAAACTGAAAATTTTGGAGAAGTAGATTAATGCGCAGAATACCCTCACATATCATTGATGACATCATGAACACCGCTCGCATTGAGGAGGTGATTGGCGATTATGTGCAATTAAAAAAATCGGGATCCAACTATAAAGGTCTTAGTCCATTTACTGAAGAAAAAACACCTTCGTTTATGGTGAGTCCAGCCAAACAAATTTTCAAGTGCTTTTCTTCAGGAAAAGGAGGAACGGTAGTGAGTTTTCTCATGGAGCTCGAACAGTTCAGCTACCCGGAAGCTCTCAAATGGCTGGCAGAGCGTTACAACATCCAGTTGCCGGAAGAAAAACCACTCACTGAAGAAGAAAAGGAGGAAATTACGGAGCGCGAGAGTTTACAAATCATTAACGACTTTGCGCGCGACTTTTTCGTAGACACCATCCATAACACTGATGAAGGTAAAACCATTGGGCTCTCTTACTTCAAGGAAAGAGGATTTCGTCAGGACATTATCGAGCGATTCCAACTCGGATATTGCCCGCGAAAAGAGCTATCTTTCACAGAAACGGCGCTTGAAAAAGGATTTAAACAAGAATATTTAGAACAGCTGGGGCTTACCAAAGTCAAAAATGACAGGTCTTTTGATTTTTTTAGTGGGCGGGTCATGTTTCCTATTCACAGTGTTTCTGGTAAAGTATTAGGTTTTGGTGGACGAACATTACAAAACGATAAGAAAGTTGCTAAATACTTCAATTCACCAGAGAGTATCCTTTACAATAAAAGTAAGATACTTTACGGAATCTATTTTGCCAAAAGCTCTATCATCAAACAAGATAACTGCTTTTTGGTGGAAGGATATACGGATGTGATTAGTCTGGCACAATCGGGAGTGGATAATGTTGTCGCCAGTAGCGGAACCTCTTTAACTACCGAACAAATAAAGCTCGTACAGCGATATACCAATAATATTACCGTGCTCTACGACGGCGACGCTGCAGGAATCAAGGCTTCTTTCCGAGGGATTGACCTCATCCTGGAAGCAGGCATGAACGTCAAAGTCTTACTATTTCCGGATGGAGACGATCCCGACTCGTACGCTAAAAAAGTTGGTGCTGACGAATTGCAGCAATACATTGCGGATCACCAACGGGATTTTGTGAGTTTCAAAACGCAAGTCCTCCTCGAAAGCACCACGAATGATCCCGTAAAGCGTGCTCAATTAATTCGGGAAATTGTTACTTCCATTGCGAAAATCCCAGATAATATTACACGCAGTGTCTACCTCAAACAAACGGCAGAACAATTTGACCTTACAGAACAAACACTGGTCAACGAGCTCAATAAAATCCGGAGAAAATTAAGTAATGAGCGCCAAGGTCAACCGGTGATACAGGAGAAAGAAGAACAAGTTTTAGCTCCTCAACAGCGCGAAGCAGATCAGAGCCATCGTACTTTTTACGAACAGGAAAAGGACCTTATTCGCATACTTATTCTATATGGAACACGCGCTTTAGAAATTGAATCTCCAGATGAAAATGCTGAAGAAGAAGTCTCAGAAGTCAGTGTTGCCGAACTCATCATTGCAGAGATTGTTCGTGATGACCTTTCCTTTGACGATCCCTTATTCAAAATGCTCTTTGAACATTGCGAAAAAGGATTAGCGGAAGGTGTACTTTACGAACCGACACATTTTCTGCGACTTGAAGATCAAAATGTAGTCAAATTTGTCAGTGACCTCTTATCTCCACGATACGAATTAAGTCGCCGATGGCTGATGGATTACCGCATTGAAACAAACGGGGAGATTCACAAGCTTCCACAAGCCGTGAAAGAATCGTTGTATTCATTTAAAAAAGGTAAAATCATTGCGCGCATCGAAGCGATTAGAGAACAACTGAAACCTAAAGAAGAAACGATATCTGACGACAAAATCAACGATTTACTTAAAGAACAAATGCAACTGGACCGCATTAAAGGTAATTTCGCACAACAACTCGGGAGAATTATTATTTGATCATATCCAGAAAAAGTAGTACTTCGACCCGAACGATTTTATAGCTCTGCGATCTTTTTATTTACGACGATCTAAGACGAGTAAAAAAATTTGAGAAGAGCCCCTATTATCATTCCATCGAAATTATTGTTCACCGCTAAGTTCAATTAGTAAATGCAACAAAAAGCTTAAAAAAACGGATGTTGTGGAAAGTTATTCTGAAGTTTTTCTG
>CAJXMN010000015.1 GCA_913056215.1 uncultured Flavobacteriales bacterium
TGTAGATTTAAAGTCCTCCAATAAATTCGACTTATGTCTATTGACTTCAAATAATTTCTACTATTGTAGATGACCAGCGGTAAAATCTCAATCATCTGGTCTATTGACTTCAAATAATTTCTACTATTGTAGATATCTTATCAACCACCGTAAGCGCCAAAGTGTCTATTGACTTCAAATAATTTCTACTATTGTAGATGCTGCTGCTGCGGCAACGGCTGTTTAGTCTATTGACTTCAAATAATTTCTACTATTGTAGATGTTGTCGTTCACTATCCTACGGCATCAGTCTATTGACTTCAAATAATTTCTACTATTGTAGATCCCCGTGAACGGGTCGAATGTGTCCCAAGTCTATTGACTTCAAATAATTTCTACTATTGTAGATGCGAGACACCTCACACGGAAAAAATTGTCCAAGATTTTGCGTTTAAAACAAAACCCCCATGAGCAGAAACCATTACATCATCCCCAAACAGCAATACGATCTAAACGAATTCTTTGCGTTAGTCACAAAAATTGAAGGGATTCAATATACCGATCGAGGAAACGACATTTACTATTTCTGGACGTAAGGAAAATCGATGACTGTCCAGAATGTATTGTTAATTAGTATATTTATGGGTGAATTTAGGTGCACCATTAGTATACCGTGACTTGCCATAAAAAATAAACCGTAAAAATATGCTTCTCGATAAGTTCGAATTTATTCCTCCTGAGAATTACTCTGGATTTGAACCCAAGGATGGGGAGGTAAAAGTAATTCGTAAAAAGTATTTTCAATATGTTGATCTGGGAACGATCATTGGCGATGCTCCAAAATGTATGTTAGCATTATACGATTATGAGAAAAAAGGTAAAGTAAAAAAAGCCAATCCCAACACCTGGAGAAAATATATCGCAAAGTCAGCGAAAAAATGGTACCCAGTAGAATCAATCACAGAACAATTAATAAATGAGCTCGGAAGAACATTAGGTTTCACGATGGCCAACTCTTGTTTGCGACGCATCAATAATCAGATTTGGTTTCTAAGCGAGTACTTCCTCAATGAAAAAGAAACGCTCTATCATGGGGCAGACCTTTACGCACGTTATTTCAATAATGATAAGCAGTTCGTTGATAATATACAAGATGATAATAAGATTGATGATCAGGATTTCTTTACGGTCCAGTTAGTCGAAGAAGTATTTAAGCAAAACTTCGGTGAAGATGCTGATGATTTATTTAGCGATTACATAAAGATGTTGATTTTCGATGGTATTATAGGTAATAACGATAGACACGCATATAACTGGGGTATTATAACAAGCATTCATACCAATCAGCGAAAGTATTTTTCTCCAATTTACGATTCAGCTAGAGGGCTATGCTGGAACTTTTCTGAGCTACGAGTAAAGGAGATGCTAACTAATCATGAGAATAATCCGAATTATAAGAAATTTCAAAATTATGTGTTAAATTCGCGTCCTAAAATTGGTTGGGAGGATAAAAAAAGTCTGTCACATATTGAATTACTTAAGCTTATTTATCATTCTGAAACAGGAATAACAAAGAAAGATTTCGTATATTTAGTATCAGACGACAATTTAAATAGATGTATTTACGTTATAAATAATAACTTTAAACGTCTATTAAGCGTAGAGAGAAGGAGATTAATAGTTGAATGTTTGAAGCTTAGGTTTAAGTTGATTAACGAATTATTTGACTAAAGAAAGTGAGAATGGTGAAAGCAATAAAAAATATTTTCAAAGGAAAGAGTTCGGAAGTGAATTATCGTCATGATGTCAAATCAATCGACAATGATAATGTAGTTTTCGAATTGAAGTACAAAAAGCTGTTGATCGGTACCCTCGAGTACAAGCTCAAGGAGAAAGAATGGCGGTTTGAATATTCAGAAGAATTTAAAAATCAAGACAACATTGCTCCGATCATATCCTTCCCAGACGTAAACAAAACGTACAATGGTAAGAAGCTATGGTCATTCTTCTCGAGTCGTATTCCTGATAATGTAAGTGAATCATCATCAAGCGAGGGTAAAGAACACACTTCAAATTCAAACCTTATTGATTTGTTAAAGTCATACGGTCAAAAAACAATTACAAACCCATTTGACTTATTAGCATCGTAAAATCATTTAAAAAACAATAATTTGCAAAAGCCTTTCAGATTCATTTGAAAGGCTTTTTATTTAGTTCAATAGCCAATTATAAAGAGGAACGTTAAAAACATTATTCGAGACTTTTTAACGATGCAGTTCAAAAGAATTATTCAATTTATATTACTTCGATGATAATGTCTGAATTTGCAAACGCTATACTGAGACGTAAATTCAATAAGTGGAAAAAAGACACTGGAAATCGTTTTGCTTTGACAGCCTTGAATTTTTGTTGCGTTTTTTTCAAAAACCGAGGTGTTATCCGAGCTCATAAACATCTGTAAATAATAACTAAGCGTGAATAAAAAATGAAAGGAAGTAGTATAAAACAGAATAGCTTTCGATTTAATCGGACAATAGTGATTCATTAAATAAAAAAAAACCAACCCATTCCCAACGAACCAAAAATCAATGGAAAACGCCATAATTTGACGAACCATCAATGCCAACCGTTCCAGCGCAAACCAAAATCTATTTTGTCATTTGTTGCCGGATATATCGGCGGTATTGCGGAAAATCGATGATTTTATTGATGAACGACAAATCCCTGTGCAGCAATTTAATCGTAAAAATCCGTTGTGGCAGTTCAACTATTACGATCATGTTATCCGCAATGGACGTTCGTACGAGAATATTGTTGAATACATACGTAAGAATCCCGAAAAATGGGATGATGATTTTGAAGGAGGTCTATTCACTTTGAAAAATTTCTACTACTTTAGATGCCAGTGATGAAGCTACATATTGTTTCTTTTGATGTTCCCTGGCCGGCCAACTACGGTGGCGTGATAGATGTGTTGAATCGCATTCAGGCACTGCACGCCAGCGATGTGTCAATTATTTTACATTGTTTCGATTACGGTCGGGGAGAAGTGGAGCTGCTCAAGAAATGGTGCGATGAGGTACATTATTACCCTCGCAAAAACAAGGTCGCTTCAATGGTTGGTAAAGACCCTATGATTGTGGCTTCCAGAACGTGCAAGCACTTGCTGAAAAACCTAAAAGCCCACGGGGCACCAATCTTGTTCGAGGGTCAGCACACGACTGCCTATCTGGGACATCCGGAACTGAAAGATCAAATACAACTCGTTCGCGTTCATAATGTGGAGCACGATTATTATGCCCAACTGGGTCGACAAGAAAAATCAAGTTGGAAAAAGAAATACTTTAAAACGGAGGCCAAACGGTTAAAAAAACACGAAAAAAACCTGCAAAAAGCCGATCAATTATTGTGCATTACTCCAAAAGATACGGAGTACTATCAGTCCCAGTATGGAAATGCAACACATTTACCCGTGGCTATACGGTGTCAATTTCCCGAGTTGAAAGCGGAACGCATCGTCAATTACCCGTTTGCCCTGTATCACGGTAATTTATGCGTGGCAGAAAATGATCGCGCAGCACATTGGTTGCTCAACAATATTTGTTCGAAAACAGATGTACGGTTTATCTTCGCCGGTAAACTACCTACAGCTGGCTTAAAACGGAAAATCGAAGGGTTTGAGAATGTGGAGCTGATCGCTAATCCAGATGATGAAACACTGCATCAATACATGACGCAGACGAATGTTCATTTGCTCTATACACAACAGTCTACGGGTATTAAGTTGAAATTAATGCATGCCCTTTGTTCGGGAAAACCGGTTTTATGTAATGAAAAAATGGTCGTGGGTACGGGATTAGAACCGTTTTGCGATGTGAAAGAAACACCTGAGGAAGCCATTCGTGAAGTGCATGAATACCTTCAACAGCAATTGCCGCCCAATGAGGCTATTCAAGATGAATTAAAACGCGATTTTGGCTTTCACGCACACGCTCATCAAATTATGAATGCCCTACAAAAGCTCCACCAATAATCAGGAAACCAGGAAGTCTTTTTTATCTTTGAATTTATGAAAGCTCCACGCATTATAGTTTCTGTGACGAATGACTTGTACACCGATCAGCGCGTTCATAAAGTCTGTACATTTTTGCACGAGAAGGGTTTTCGTGTTTTGCTCGTGGGGCGGCGGTTAAAGAACAGCAAAAGCCTGTATGAACGCCCGTACTCTACGTATCGCATGCGACTTGTATTTACAAAAGGACCGCTATTTTATGCTGCTTTTAATCTCCGTTTGTTTTTGTTTTTACTTGTTCGCCGGTCTCAAGTTTTGTTGAGCAACGATTTGGATACACTGTTGGCGAATTATATGGCATATTCCCTAAAACGGAAAACAAAAAAACTCGTCTACGATTCACATGAGTTATTTACTGAGGTGCCGGAATTGACCCAGCGTCCTTATGTTCGGAGTTGTTGGCTGGCAATAGAAAAATGGATTTTCCCCAAACTCAAGGATGTGTACACGGTGAACGAATCCATTGCAAGTATTTATAGAGAGCGGTATGCCGTTCCCGTCGGTGTGGTGCGTAACGTGGCTCAATCATGGAGGCCAAGATCCTCGGTTTCGCGCAGTGCCCTGGGGCTTCCCGATGATAAAAAGCTTATTATCCTTCAAGGGGCGGGAATTAATGTCGACCGCGGCGCTGAAGAAGCCGTTGAAGCTATGCGATATGTGGAAAATGCAGTCTTGTATATTGTGGGTAGCGGAGACATTATCCCCCAACTCAAAAAACGTGTAAAGGAAGACAAAATGGAGCGGAGTGTTCGGTTTATCGATCGGGTTCCGTACGACCAAATGATGAACTATACGTATTGTGCTGATGTTGGCCTTACGCTTGATAAAGACTCCAATCCTAATTACCGGTACTCATTGCCTAACAAAGTTTTTGACTACATTCAGGCTGGTACGCCGGTTATCACTTCACCCATTATAGAAATCGTAAAGATTGTTGAGCAATATGAGGTGGGAAGTGTGATCGCTGCCCACGAACCAAAAGCTATTGCAGATTCCATTAATGCGCTGATTCAGGATTCAGATCGGTTGCGGCAGTGCAAAGAAAACTGTGTTAAGGCGCGCAAAATTGAGTGTTGGGAGAATGAAAAAGAAAAATTACGCACTTATTTTCCGCCTGCAGTTTAAACTTTTAAAAAGTTAGTATGTTTTTACCTTGATAATCTGTTCAATCATGTTCAACGGTTGAATACGATGTATTACATTTGTTAGTGAAAGAGCACAACCATGAAATATTGCAATGATCCTTACAATCGGTCGCGACTAAAAACCCGGGAAGTTCCTGTGGGCAACATCGGTATTGGCGGAAAAAACCCCGTACGAATACAATCGATGACCACTGCAGATACCATGGACACTGAAAAGTCCGTGGAAGAGTCCAAACGCATGATCGATGTGGGGTGTGAGCTCGTACGCCTTACGGCTCCTTCAAAAAAAGCTGCAGAAAATTTACAGGCGATCAAAGCTAACCTGTTGAAACAAGGGTACACCGCACCATTGGTAGCCGACATTCATTTTACGCCGAATGCCGCTGAGATTGCTGCTGGATATGTAGAAAAAGTTCGGGTGAATCCTGGAAATTACGCAGATAAAAAAAAGTTTGAAGAAATTGAATATACGGACGCTTCCTATCGGGCTGAGCTGGAGCGGATCGAAGAGAAATTTACACCACTTGTAAAATTGTGTAAGACCAATGGCACTGCCATACGTATTGGAACAAATCACGGTTCTCTTTCCGATCGGATTTTAAGCCGTTACGGCGATACTCCTGAAGGTATGGTGGAATCGGCGATGGAATTCCTCCACATCTGCCGTAAGCACGATTATCACGACATTGTCATTTCGATGAAGGCGAGCAATACGCTGGTCATGGTGCAGGCTTACCGCTTTTTAGTAGCGCGCATGCTCGAAGAAGGCATGAATTACCCGCTTCACCTCGGCGTAACGGAGGCTGGAGACGGAGAGGATGGTCGCATCAAATCAGCGGTCGGGATAGGTACATTATTGGAAGACGGTCTGGGCGATACGATAAGGGTTTCCCTTACGGAGGTACCAGAAGCTGAAATTCCCGTTGCTCAGAAACTGGCGGCGCAATATGTGGATCAGGAGCAAGCTATTGCGTTACCTGAACACCTGGATACGCCGTACAATCCTTTCGAGCATGAACGTCGCGATACCGTGACCATTAATAATGTTGGAGGGAAAAATGCCCCCGTTGTTGTTGCCGATATCAGCCAAAATGAAACGATTACTCCGGGGCAATTTTTTGGATTTGGTTACAATTATTCCAAAAAACTGGATAAGTGGAGCACTCAAGACCTGGCGGCAGACTATGTTTTTGTCGGAGATCATACGGTTGACTTTGAAGTTCCAGGGATGTTAGGCGTTGTCATGAATCACGAAAATTGGGAACAAAACAGTAAAGATCGCGCGCAATTTTACCCGATGTACGACGCCATTCCTGCGCAAGGGTTTGGTCATCCGAAATTGAACTTTTTGCGCTGGAACCCCACGAATCTCGATGTACAGGAATTACATTTTTTGCGAGACGTCGTGCTCGTGGTGGAAACCAATGCGAGTAATTACGTTCAGGTGATGCGCCACTTTTATCGCACATTAGTATTGAAAAATATTGATTTACCAATTATTCTTAAATATACCACAAAAACAGATGACACTGAATCTTTCCAGCTGTGGCAATCGACCAAGTTGGGAGCATTACTCATCGATGGTTTAGGCGATGGGCTCTGGTTATCCAATCAAACGAGAATAGCTCCGACGATGATCAATAGTACGGCATTTGGGATTTTACAGGCCACCCGCACACGCATTTCTAAAACCGAATATATTTCATGTCCTTCTTGTGGACGAACACTGTTTGATTTACAAGAAACGACGGCAAAAATCCGTCAACATACGGCGCATCTGAAAGGTGTTAAGATTGGAATTATGGGATGTATTGTCAATGGACCGGGAGAAATGGCCGATGCTGATTATGGTTATGTCGGAACGCGCCCGGGGAAAATTCATCTCTACAAAGAAAAGACAGTAGTCAAGAAAAATGTGCCCGAATCGGAGGCGGTGGGCGCCTTAATTGAACTGATCAAAGAAAATGGCGACTGGGTAGAACGTTCAGTAGATTAAACATGGCCCCTCGATGAACGTCGAAATTGGTTGAAGTAATTGAATCTTTCATGAGCAAAGGCGTAAAAGTGCTCGTAAATATTTATTTTTGATAGCAAATCAAAACAAAATTCAATGAGTAATACAGACGCAGTTAATCAAGGAGATGTTAACTATTCAATTAGTGAAAAAGGAATTGCCACTGTTGTTTTTCATCACCCGCTAAGCAATTCCCTTCCGGGAAGAGTACTGAAAAAGTTGGCGGATACCATTACGGAATTAGGCGCTAATGACAACGCCAGGGTCATCGTATTAAAATCGGAAGGTGATCGCGCATTTTGTGCTGGTGCAAGCTTTGATGAACTCATTTCAATTAAAGATTTTAATACGGGTAAAAAATTCTTTATGGGCTTTGCCAATGTGATCAACGCATGTCGTAAATGTCCTAAATTAATCATTGGTCGGGTGCAGGGAAAAACTGTTGGCGGCGGTGTAGGATTGGCTAGTGCTGTTGATTACTGTTATGCTACGAAATACGCAGGAATCAAATTGTCTGAGTTAGCCATAGGTATTGGGCCATTTGTTGTTGGACCAGCTGTAGAGCGCAAGGTAGGGACTTCAGCGATGAGTCAGTTAGCCATCAATGCCACGGAATGGCGTTCGGCTGATTGGGCTGTGAAAAACGGACTGTATGCTGAGATTTTTGAAGATGCGGATAAAATGGATGAGGCTGTCAATGCGCTTGCCAATAATTTAGCCGATTCCAATCCCGAGGCGATGAAGCTCTTGAAAGAAGTATTCTGGGAAGGAACCGATAATTGGGATCAGTTGTTGTCCGATCGCGCAGCGCTCAGCGGTGAACTTGTTTTGTCTGACTTTACGGTGAACGCGATTAATGCATTCAAGAAGAAGTAAGTGTTCGATCAAATTGATTTCCCATATCTGAAGGAGCAGTTTTTTGATTTTATCAAGGCTGTAGGCCCCACGGCGATAAAAGCTATTCTCGCTTTAGTCGTCGGGGTGTTGATTATACGGCTTTTAAAGCGTTTTTTGAAGCGATTTTTGCGCAAAGCAAATATTGAACTCTCGCTGCGTACTTTTATTGAGAGCCTGTCCATCTTTGTGCTTTATGGTTTGCTCTTTGCCATTATTGGCATCATTTTAGGCATTCAGGCGACCTCGTTTATTGCCATTTTTGGTGCTGCGGGGATCGCTGTTGGTCTCGCATTACAGGGGAGCCTGGCGAATTTCGCCGGCGGTGTGCTCATATTGGCTTTTAAGCCCTTTCGCGTAGGCGATTTGGTAGAGGTAAACGGAAAACTGGGAGAAGTTCATAAAATTGACATTCTTTACACACGCATTCAAACTTTTGATGGTCGCATTATTACGATGCCCAACGGGAACGTGGCGAATAGCGATGTCGATAATCGCTCCATGAATGATATACGGCGGATAGATTTATTCCTCAAGTTTGATTTTAAAGAGGACCTTGACCGCATACGTGAGGTGCTGTATGCTTCGCAGACGAAACATGAAAAGGTGCTAAAAGAGCCCGAGCCCGATGTACGGCTGGATCACATTGGTGATTACGAAATGGTTGTCACTGTGAGAAGTTGGATCCAGTCAGATGATTACTGGCCGATGTACTGGATTCAATTAGAAGCGGCGAAAAAAGGTCTCGATGAAGCGGGTATCGCACTTACGATCCCTAAAAGAGGTGTCTACCAATTGGGAGAAGATATACCTAAAGCGGAAGAAAATAATTCAACGTAAGAGGATGGTTGATCTGGAAAAAAAAGCGTGGAAAGGCTAGTTAAGCATTCTAATAATCTAAAAATACAAAACGAAAAGGCGGATTTAAATTTCATTAGAATTGTGAGTTCTGTGAAGCGGCGCATTATATTTGAACGAAGGAGTGCAACCAAGATCATATATCAAGCGCTAGATCTTTTTGTTACTTTTTCGAGCGATGCGAAAAAGTAATGAAGGTCAGTTCTATTCAATTGGGCTGGAAAATCGTGCTCATTACGGGATTGATTATAGGTTCCGGACTTTGGTTTTACTGCCTTTTTCGACTTTTTCAACTGTTGAAAAATCCATTTGGCTCGAAACGTAAGAAAAAATAAAAATCCACATCCTGCAGGTGAAGGACTCATCATTAGTGTTCACTCGCCAAAATGATCATTTTGTTCTTCTTCAAAATAGCGCAGAACCTCCGGGACTTTGATTGAATCAGGATTTTCTTGTTTTTCGGCATTAAAATACTCAATAATTGCTTCTTTGATCAGGTGTTGTTGCTGACGATCATCCAACGGCGGAAGCTCTTTTACAAATTCAAAGTGCGGCCAGTTGTCCTCGTCACGGCCTACTGTTTTGTAAAAGCCATAAGGCTCAAGTACCGTACAGACAGCAACGTGCATGAGTTCTGTTTTTTGTCGTTTGGAAAATTTCTGGTAACCTTTCCCTAATTCCTGAACACCAATCAAGAATAAGACAGCCTGCGCATCCATTCCTCCACCAAATCGTTCTTCGAGTTCGGAGAGGACCTCCTTAAACTTTATTTCTATTGCATAATCCACGGCACAAAGTTAAGCAATGCTATCGACAATCAAATCTTTCATTACATTTGTTCTATGACAAAGGTTTTGGTCATTCGGCTGAGTTCAATCGGAGACATCGTGCTGACTTCTCCGATCATTCGTTGTTTAAAAGAGCAATTGAATGATGTAGTGATTCATACGCTAACCAAACCTCAATATGTTTCTTTGTATGCACGCAATCCGATGGTGGATGAAGCGCATGCCTGGGGTGAAGATCAGAGCGATGTTTTATCGACATTAAAAGCAGCATCTTTTGATTATGTCATTGACTTGCACCGCAATATTCGGACGCAGAAAATAAAAACGGCGCTCCGCCAAAAGCATTATACTTTTCCCAAATTAAATGTACAGAAATGGTTGTATGTAAATTTTAAGTACAAACGTATGCCTGATGTTCATATTGTTGACCGTTACTTTGAAGCGGTGGCTGCGCTAGGGGTTAAAAATGACCTCAAAGGGCTGGATTTTTTTATAGATACAGCGGATGAAGTTGAGGCACTGCGAATAACAAATGGTGCCGACTATATTTGCCTCGCTATTGGGGCGCAATTTGCTACGAAAAAACTTCCGATTTCGAAGTGGGTGGAAATTGTAGAAGGTCTGGATCGTCCGGTCGTGATTATTGGGGGAAGAGAAGATATCAAAGATGGAGAAGCCCTCTGTCGAGCATTACCTGAAAAATCGATTTATAATACTTGCGGAGAATTAAGTATCGAAGGTTCTGCATCTGTCGTTCAACAATCACGCTTACTCGTTACCCATGATACTGGAATGATGCATATAGCTGCAGCATTACAGAAGCCTATCGTGAGCATCTGGGGCAACACTGTACCTGAATTTGGAATGTATCCTTACCGTCCCACGAATCCAGGGTCCTATACGATCCACGAAGTGAAAAACCTATCGTGCCGTCCCTGCTCTAAAATTGGATATAGCAAATGTCCTAAAAAACATTTTAAGTGCATGGTGCAGCAGGATGTAAATGGTATTTTAAAGGCAATAAAATCGTTTGATGCCCAAGATCATAAAGAATAGAGAAGTTAGCAATAGAACATGACCATTAGTCGTTCAGTATATTGTTGATAATGCGATTGATAACCGCTGGTTGTGTTAGCGTCATCATGTGTGAACCCGTTGACACTACATAGTCCGTCTTCACGTTCTTGATCGGAATAGTGTGATCGTTGTCACCATGAATGTGAATAATGTTTTCTGCATTATTTTGTTGCCGTTCCCATTCTAAGATGATGCGCACGGTCTCTTTAAAATAATTCGGGTGTTTTGACTTTAGCATATCAACAAAAATTTTCTTTTCCTTTCTGCGATCGGGCTCAATGATTGGTTGAAGTAAGATTGCTCCAGCCTTAATCACGCGTTTCGGGATAATGTGATAGGGTTGTATGTAACGCTGAATTAAATAGCGCTTCGGCAATTCTTTCCTCGTTTTAGCGCTGGAAATCAGGATGACCTTTTCAGGATGAAGATGATGGGCAATTTCTGTACTGATCATACCTCCGAGTGATACACCGATGAGGATAAACTGTGTTGTCGTGTCAATAGCTTTACTGATGCGCATGGAAAAATGCTTCATGCTTTCGTCTGATCGGGGAGCATCATATTCCAGGCAGATCAGGTTGTACTGCGCAGTATCAATACGCAATTTTGAAAAGATACGACAATCCGAACCTTGTCCAGGGAGCAGATAAACCGTTTGTTTCTCCTGCACCTGGGCCAGCGAACAAAAGGACATGAGCAAAGCGACGGCAAATATGCTCAGTTTTATCATGATGCAAATCGTTCAGGATGGGTTGACTTACCCAAAAATTTCATCGAGTGCATCGCAAAAAAGCTCGGATGCCTGCTCGAGTACTTCTTCGGAATGAACGAGTGAAACAAATCCAACTTCATAGCCACTGGGCCCTACATAAACGCCACGCTCCAAGAGTGCCTTGTGCAGTTTTTTGAAGGGTGTCATGTCAGCACCTATCTCGTTGGCGCTTCGGATGGCAGCCTTATCTGAAAAAGCAAGCCAAAAAATAGAGCCAACAGTAAAGATTTCAAAATCATATCCTTTTTGGTCTGCATAAGCATTGATGTGCTTGACCATTGTCTGCGTGCGTTTTTCCTGGTCCTCGTAAAACCCTTTCTGGGAACAAACCGTGAGTTGCGCTATTCCAGCTGACATCGCCACGGGATTACCGCTTAATGTGCCAGCCTGGTAGACCGGTCCGTCTGGAGATATGCTCTTCATAATGTGATTTTTTGCGCCGTAGGCTCCGACGGGTAATCCTCCTCCTATAATCTTTCCATAAGCCACAATATCCGGTGCAATATCATAATATTCTGCTGCACCTGAAAAGGCTACTCGGAATCCAGAAATCACTTCGTCGAAGAACAGCATTACACCGTGTTCAGTACAAAGTTCTCTCAATTTCAGTAAAAACGATTTTTCCTGGAGCAATAAACCATTATTGGCTGGAATAGGTTCGATGATGGCACAAGCCAATTCATCTTTATATTGCTCAAAACACGTTTCCAGTGCTTTTTCATCATTGAGGGGAATGACGATCGTATCTGCGGCTACATTTTCGGGTACTCCAGCGCTGGAACTCTCACCAAATGTCGCCAATCCAGAACCTGCTTTAACCAACAAGGAGTCTACATGTCCGTGGTAACAGCCTTCAAATTTGATGATTTTATTTTTTCCCGTATAACCTCTTGCCAGACGAATTCCCGACATGACGGCTTCTGTACCAGAGCTTACAAATCGAATTTTGTCAATAAACGGGTTCCTTGAAAGAATGATATCAGCGAGTTCATTTTCCAACCGGGTTGGTGTGCCAAAACTCGTTCCGTTTTGGAGATTTTCAGTAATGTTATCGTACACTTCGGGATGATTATGTCCCAAAATTAAGGGACCAAAGCTACAGCAAAAATCGATGTACTTGTTGTCGTCTTCATCCCAAATATATGGACCCTGTCCCTTTTTTATGAAAAGTGGAGCTCCTTCAACAGCTTTGAATGCACGTACAGGGGAATTCACACCTCCAGGGAAATAATTTAAGGCTTCTTGATAGAGTTTTTCGGACTGTTTGCGTTCCATGGACACCTTTTTTTGTTTGTACAAAAATAAGGATTCCTTTTGTTTTACGAGGGCGTGAGATTTTAAAAGTTAGTGCCTATTTCCCCTTACCGCGTTTTACGTGAACGTATCCATGCATCAAATAAGGGTTTTCTTCATCGTCTTCACGATAGATGTATTTGTCACCCATAGGTGTAACGGTATAGAAATACACACCCTCAGTCACAGGTTTTCCGTTCCTGTGGGTACCGTCCCAGTTATCCTGATAGTCGTTACTCTCGAAGATAAGGTTGCCCCAACGATTGTAAATTTGAACCTTGATGCGGTCGTAATCGCCATTGTTTCGAATGACAAAAAGATCGTTGACGTTATCATTGTTGGGCGTAATAATATTTGGAACTACAACTCTACATTGTTCATATATCTCTATTGCACCTCCATCAATTTCAAATCCGCATTGATCATACACTTTGAGGTAATGCATATTCAGATTATCATTTAGCGTGGTAGCATCAATGAAAGCCGTGTCGTTATTCGGATAGGTTGTAACATCTGACGTCCATTCATAATAATAGGGTCCTACACCACCACTGAAAGAATCGGGAGTTAACGGATATACAGTACCTTTCTCTGCGCACAAGTTGATACTATCTTCGACAGTGAGCTGCATTTCGATATAATCGATAATGGTGAAATTGGTTGATACGGTGTCCAGTTCACCGGTGCAAATGTTTTCATAAGTCAGGAATACGGTGCCATCGAGATCTCCTTCTTCTTCTGGTTGAAAGATGGTGTTCACATTGATTGTGTCATTTTCGACACCTTCAGGGATAATAATGGTATCCGGCATGTTTTCATAATTAAATCCCATTTCAGCATCACCGCTGGAACCAGAGTACAATTCTAAATCTCCTACTGTATCATTTCGCTCGATCAAAAATTCAATACCTCCACATCCTTCTGTAATCTCTCCTCCTCCGAGAACACTGATTTCAAAAGGAACTTCAACATCGCATTCCACAATAGTGTATCCAAAAGTACGAGAATGCGTACTAATTAAACTTCCATCGCGCCATTCTTCGACACAAACGCGCGCAACGAAATTACCAATCATATCGGGGGTTACCGTAAAATCTCCGGTGACGCCATCGATGTTTGTAGGGGATCCGTTACCAAACGGTTCGTTGGCATTAAACCCCGTTTCCCATGGAATGGAGTTGTAGGGCGGAGCTTCTTCTGGGTTCGGGTTCAAACCACCTCCATTGTTGACGTATTCTAAAGGGTTGCATAAAGAAAAGGCCAGACTATCGCCGTCTTCTTCGATCATATTTGAGGGAATAGTAAGTTCGTTATCGAGACAAAATACAATTTGAGGATAATCTTCAAAACGCGGCGAATTGTTTGGTACTGCTACGGTGTTTGTGCCAGGGATGGTTGTTGTGAGGGTCATACCCAAGCTGGCTGGATTTAAGAAATTGACATAGGAACCTGCCCAGTTTCCCACTTGATAACTGATGGTGTAGTCGTTGGCTGTTAGGGGCAACTTGATGGTGGTCGCATAAATAGTGCTTTCGATGCAAACATCATCTGGGGGGTCTACACAGGGATCATCGTAGACTAATGGTAGTTCTGAGGCTGCCGTAAATGGAATGACTTGTGTCGTATCATCCCCATTGGGATAGAATATCGTGTAATGGAAAGGTGCCTGACCATTTTCGCCAGGAAAATCAATACCGTCGCAATCTCTAAACAGCTCAAAGTAAATGCGGTACTCCATGTTGCCATTTCCATCCATTCCTACGGTGTCATAATAAATCTCCCCACCTACAAGGTGTGAAGCACTGACTGAAAAGGAAAGGATGATGAATGCTGCAAGAGCATATAGTTTATTGTTGAGCATAGTATATTTGATTAGTTCAATGAATAGACGCTAACAACTTTAGAAAAGTTGCATGAGATAAAAGGATTCAGATGCATGAAAAAGACGTTTTATTTGTAACTTCGCTCTTCTCAAAAACTAGATGCATGCATTACGAAAATTCATTGGCTTTTGCACGAAAAAAAGATCAAGACGATCCGTTGTCAAAATATAGACAGGACTTTTTCTTCCCTGATTTTCATGATGAAGAGGTCGTTTATTTTACAGGCAATTCGCTGGGGCTCCAACCCAAAGCTACGAAGGATTATATCCAGCAAGAGTTGGATGATTGGGCAAAATGGGGGGTTGAAGGTCATTTTGAAGCGAAGAACCCATGGTTTTCGTATCACGAATTGCTCACTCCCAAAATTGCGAAGATTGTTGGCGCCAATGAAAAAGAGGTGGTAGTGACGCATTCACTGACGACGAACCTCCACTTATTGATGGTTTCGTTTTATCGACCAACCGAAAGGCGCTATAAAATACTATGTGAAGGTAAAGCATTTCCTTCGGACCAATATGCATTGGAATCTCAAGTGAAGTTTCACGGGCTAGAACCAGCGGATGCAATTGTCGAAGTCTTCCCCAGAGATGGAGAGCACACGCTGCGCGAGGAAGATATTATTGCCAAAATCAATGAGGTTGGGGATGAACTAGCCCTGGTGATGATTGGTGGTGTCAATTACTACACAGGTCAGTTTTTCGACATCAAAAGCGTTACTGAAGCCGGACACGAAGTGGGTGCTGTTGTCGGATGGGACCTGGCACACGCCGCTGGAAATGTTGAATTGCACTTGCATGATTGGCACGTTGATTTTGCAGCGTGGTGCTCTTATAAATACTTAAATTCGAGTCCAGGCGGGGTTTCTGGAATGTTCGTACACGAAAAACATTCAAAAAACAAGGAACTACCTCGTTTCGCTGGTTGGTGGGGGCACAACAAAGACGAGCGTTTCCAAATGAAGCCTGGTTTTGATCCCATTGAAGGTGCTGAGGGCTGGCAGTTGAGTAATGCTCCGGTGTTGGGAATGGCTGCACACAATGCGTCACTCGACATTTTTCAACGAGCAGGTATGGCTGCGATATCTGAAAAACGAAACGACCTGACGGCGTATTTAGAGTTTATTATCAATAAAATTTCTGATGAATCTGATCTTGTCGATTTTGAGGTGATTACCCCACACGATCCCAAAAAGCGTGGTGCTCAACTTTCTATTCTAGCGCACGGACAAGGGAAAGCACTTTTTGATGCACTATCAAAAGAGGGGGTCGTTGCCGATTGGCGCGAACCAAACGTTATCCGGGTTGCTCCTGCTCCGTTGTACAATTCTTTCGAGGATGTGTATCGTTTTGGTGAAGCGCTGAGGACATCGATCTCAGAATCCTGATAAATGGACACCGTAAGTTTTACAACTGAATCTAAATCTCATTAGAATTAAAAGCTATTTGATAAACATATAATTTCTATAGGTTTAACCATACACTGTGCCGAACATTCGGTAATGGGCGCAACTCGAGTCGCTCGTGGAAATTAAAAAAAACTTCATAAATAGTTAAGGATCCCAGAATATAATATAAAGGAAAGTTCCCATCGAGGTAAAAATAATGGAAATGGAGAACCGCAATGAACGCGGAGTAGACGCAATGTTCGCGAGGTGGCTTTTCGTAGCGTGCTTGGCGAATTCGTGGCGCACTTGACGATTAAGAGCTAATATGTAAAGTATCTGATACGCATTTCACCCTATTAGTGGGCTGTACTGGATTACGCCCTCCATTTCATTCCGGTTGTGAGCTCGACTAGCGTCTCGGTTCGAGATTCTTATCCAGTTTCGCCCACAAAAAAAGTCCGTCTCTCAACGAACTTTTCCTATTAGTGGGCTGTACTGGATTCGAACCAACGACCTCTGCTCTGTCAAAGCAGCGCTCTAAACCAACTGAGCTAACAGCCCGCAGCACCATAGATTGGAATCGCAATAATAAGGATAAGGATTGAATTGCAGATGGTTTAAAGCGATATTTTTATTGATTGACCTTGCTTTGTTCAATGAGAGGCGTAAAAGTAGATGTGTACTCGAGCCTTGATGATCACTCCTCTTTTTCGTAAGTCTTCAGAAAATCTTCATAAGACTGTTCTTTGTAAATTTTTTTACCAATGAAGACAAGAATAGGTTTTAAATCTTTCGCTGATCGATAACCCGGTAGGGGTTGAATCATTTGTGCGTTCTCGTCCAAAAAAACGACGGTGGGATAACTCATTTTTTCTTGTAGCAGCGATGCTGCAAGTTTGTTGTATCCGCGGCGTCCGTTATCGACAAACTTAAATTGTTTTCCACCAAATGCTATAGGCTCCTTTTGTTCTGCATCGAATTTTACAGGAACAAAGTATTTGTTCATAATTTTCACGACTTCGGGATCAGAAAATGTAGTTGCATCCATGCGTTTGCACCAACCGCACCAGTCGGTGTAGACATCGATAAAAACTTGCTTTTGGTTAGATTCATCATTTAAAACGGCGTCTAATGTGTCGATGGGAGCCCACTTGATCGATGCTTCCTGAGCATTTAAGGTGTTGTAGACCAATGAGAAACTTATAAAAATTAAAAACTTATACATAATCACGAAGTTACAAGAAAATATTGCCAAACGAAAATATTGCGCATGTGCTGCTAGGCTCAGGCAATAATTATTTGTAGATGATTATTGCCAGAAAGTGCGATCATTCGCCATAAGATACTGTTTTTGCAAGTTGCAACTTCTGCTTTTAATTTTCCTGATTCATTAAATTCCATGGTATCGAATACACTTAAAATATTATTTTTGACAGGTATTCAAACACGATATATGTTAACTCCAGATAAAGACAAGAAACTTTTTTTACTCGATGCATTTGCTTTGATCTACAGAGCTTATTTTGCTTTTTCTAAAAATCCGAGAGTCAATTCCAAAGGAGAAAATACTTCGGCAGCTTTTGGTTTCACAACCGCACTCCTGGATATTCTCAACAAAGAAAAGCCGTCCCACATTGCCGTAGTTTTCGACGCACCGGGTGGTGCAACGAATCGTCAAGCAGATTTTGCTGATTACAAAGCTCACCGCGAAGAAATGCCCGAAGATATCCGAAATATGATTAACCCGATTAAAGCTATCGTCGAGGCATTCAATATTCCGCTTTTACTCAAAGAGGGTTTCGAAGCTGACGATGTGATTGGAACACTTGCAAAAGTAGCAGAAAGAGAAGGGTTTACAACCTATATGATGACGCCCGATAAAGACTTTGCTCAACTCGTTTCGGGACAAACGTTTATGTATAAACCCGGTCGAGGAGGAAAGCCTGCTGAAATCTGGGACGTAGATAAGGTCAAAGAGAAGTTTGAGGTGGAAGAACCGGAGCAAGTTATTGATATACTCGGTCTATGGGGAGATAGTGCTGATAATATTCCTGGTATCCCCGGAATAGGTGAGAAGACGTCCAAAAAGCTCGTCAAAAAATATGGTTCGATGGAAGGGCTTTTTGAACACACCGATGACCTGAAAGGAAAGCAAAAAGAAAATGTGATCAACTTTGAAGAACAAGGTCGTATGTCTAAAATGCTCGCTACAATCATTACGGATGTCGATGTTCCATTCGACCCCGAAGACCTTACATATTCTGATCCGGATGAAGACAAGGTGAAAGAAATATTCACGCAATTGGAATTTAAAGCACTGGCGAAAAAGGTGCTGGGAGAAGAAATAGTCATTACATCGAACCCATCAAGTTCTGAGGGGCAATTGGATCTTTTCGGTACTTCTTCGGAACGGGAACCTGTCGATGAGGAAGCGATTAAAACCCTCGAAGATGTCGAAGTAGATTATCAATTTGTAGCATCAGCAGAAGAGCGCAAGCAACTCATTGAGGATTTAATGCAACAGGAATCGGTGTGTTTCGATACGGAAACATCAAGTTTAGAAGCCCGCAATGCAGATTTGATTGGTATCGCCTTTTCTTGTGAGAAAAATAAGGCTTTTTACGTACCTTTTCCCAAGGATTTTGAAGCGACAAAAAAGCAGCTGGCTGAATTTGACGACTTTTTTACATCCGATAAGATTGAAAAAGTAGCGCACAACCTCAAGTACGATGAGCAAGTGATCAATCGCTATGGTTTTAAAATCGAAGGTCCGGTTTTCGATACAATGATTGCGCATTACCTCCTTTCTCCCGACGGAAAGCACGGGATGGATGTTCTTGCTGAATATTACTTGAAATATCAGCCCGTTCCTATAGAAAAACTCATCGGGAAAAAAGGAAAAAATCAAAAATCGATGCGCGACATTGATCAAAAAGAGATCGTCGATTACGCGTGCGAAGATGCTGACATCACCTGGCAATTAAAAACACTTTTTGAGCCGGAAATACAGAAAGACCACCTCAAAAAGTTATTCTATAACATGGAAATGCCTTTGGTGCATGTTTTAAAGTCGATGGAACAAGCGGGCATTAACCTGGATATTGATAGCTTAAAAAAGTTTTCCGAAGAACTGGGGGAGTCATTGGATGCGATCGAAAAGAAGGTGACGAAACTGGCAGGAGAAAAGTTTAACCTTGATTCACCAAAACAACTTGGCGTAATCCTCTTCGAAAAACTTGAAATCTCAAAAAAAGCCAAAAAGACGAAATCAGGTCAATATTCTACGTCGGAAGACACACTGCAAAAACATGTAAATGATCACAAAATCGTTCCGTTAATTCTGGACTATCGATCTTTGCGTAAACTGAAGAACACGTATGTCGATCCTTTACCAGAATTGGTGGATCAGAATGATGGTAGATTGCACACGCATTACATGCAAACGGTAGCAGCTACAGGGAGACTGAGCTCTACTAATCCCAACCTTCAAAATATTCCTATTCGAACTGAAAAAGGACGAGAAATTCGGAAGGCTTTTGTTCCAAAAAATGATGATTACGAATTGATGGCAGCGGACTACTCTCAAATTGAATTGAGAATCATCGCTGCACTAAGTGGAGATAAAAATATGATCGACGCCTTCCAGAATGGTCATGATATTCACGCAGCTACTGCGGCAAAAGTTTATGATGTAGCTATGGACGAAGTGACAAGAGACCAACGAAGCAACGCAAAAGCAGTCAATTTTGGAATTATATATGGACAATCAGCATTCGGTCTCTCTCAAAATCTTGGTATATCCAGAAAAGAAGCGAAAACTATCATCGATAGCTATTTTGAGCAATATCCAACGATCAGGCAATACATGGAAAATGCCAAAGAGGAGGCTAAGGAAAAAGGATATGTGGAAACGATTGAGCAGCGCAGGAGATATTTGCCAGATATCAATTCCAAAAATGCTATCGTTCGTGGTTATGCTGAACGCAATGCGATCAACGCGCCCATTCAGGGAAGTGCGGCAGATATCATTAAAATCGCTATGATTGATGTATACAATCAAATGAAAGCAGAAAATCTGACTTCACGCATGTTGCTGCAGGTACACGATGAATTGGTGTTCGATGTCTTGAAGTCCGAGAAAGAAAAAGTAGCTGAAATCGTTAAAGATTGTATGGAGAATGCGGTAAAGCTGGATGTTCCGCTCGACGTAGAGATGGAATTTGCTGACAACTGGCTCGATGCACACTAATTAGCTGCTCTTTGTTCTCAGGTTTATCAAGTGATGACAATTAAATAAGCGCGTTTATTGCTTAAAAAAATCGCACAGCTACATGCTTTGCAACTGTGCGATTGTCGCTTTTTATAATCTTAAATGTACTTTCAAATCATTATTTAAAGTCGGGTTTGCGCTTCTCCAAAAATGCCGAAGTTCCTTCTTTAAATTCTTCCGTACCGAAACAATTACCGAATTCTGTTATTTCAACATTGTAACCGTTCAGTCCGTCGACGAAGTTCGCATTAACCGCCTTAATAGCGGATTTGATCGCCGAACCTGAATTCGCACAGATTTTACTGGCAATTTTTCTTGCGAGGTTCATCAATTCATCCTGCGCAACAACATGATTGACGAGTCCCCACTGCTGCGCCTCTTCAGCACCTATCATGCCAGCAGTCGTAATCAGTTCCATGGCTTTTCCCCGACCGACCAGTTGTGTGAGACGTTGTGTACCGCCATAGCCTGGAATGACACCCAAAGAAACTTCTGGAAGTCCGAGTTTGGCATTGTCTGAAGCTACGCGCATGTGTGAAGCCATAGCTAATTCCAAGCCGCCTCCCAAGGCAAATCCATTGACCGCGGCAATAACAGGAGTCGGTAAATTGTGTACGAAATTAAACAGTATTTCTTGTCCATTCGCCGCCAACTCTTGTCCTTGTTCAACATTGTAACCGGAGAACTCCTTGATGTCTGCACCGGCAACAAATGCCTTTTCTCCTGTACCAGTTAAAATTATAGCACGCGTCGACGCATCTTTATTGGCTGCGTCCATAGCTTCGTGCAATTCTTTAATTGTGGCTTTGTTTAAAGCGTTGAGCTGTTTGGGTCGATTAATCGTAATGATATGAATGCGCTCCTCTTGAGCTGTAGTAATGTTTTCGTATGCCATATTTTCTAATATTTTCAGGCTAATATAGCGAATCGCAGGAGATTCTCAAAAGTGGGGCGTGCGATGGTTTTAATAAATGAGTTTGAATTAGAAAAGATAGCTATCGTTGAATAAAAATTGCTGTTTTTTGATTCAATTTGGCGTTACTTGAGTGATTTTATTTGTTGAGCAGGTAAATTGTAGATGCAATTCCATATTTTTAAGGATCAAAATCAATTGAATATGAAGAAAGTACTCAGTATTTTTATAGTGGTAGGTGTTTTTATTGCTTGTTCAACCGAAGAACAACGATCGGATGAAGATCTTCAAGGCAATACGCATCCAGTTAAAAATGATGCTGATGCATCCGAAAAAGATTCATTGAAGAATATAAAGGCTATTGATTCGAAAGAAGCGATGATCAAAACTGCGTTGCAGGCGGTTCCTGAGAAGCGCAGAGAAAATTGTACGGTCAAGGGATACGATGAGAGTGGTGCTCTAGTGGTGCTCCAGCAAGGTAATAATCCGTGGATTTGTTTGGCTGATCATCCGCAAAAAGACGGATTTAGCGCAGCTTGTTATCACAAAAGTTTGGAACCATTCATGGCAAGAGGAAGAGCCTTAAAAAAAGCCGGCAAAGATGGTCGCGAGATCTTCAATATCCGTAAAAAAGAAATCAAGTCTGGAAAACTCGAAATGTGTAAACCTGGTGCGGCGTTACATGTTTACTATGGACCAAAAGCCGTTTACGAACCGAAAACGGGAGAAGTTTTAGATGCTCAGCATCGTTTTGTCGTTTATATGCCTTTTGCAACTGCCGCATCTACAGGCCTTCCGGAGTCTCCCCAAAAGCCAAATCATCCTTGGATCATGGATCCTGGAACGCATAAAGCACATATTATGATTACTCCTAAAGCCGAGTAATGGCGAGATCTCAACCGATGACGAATTCTAGTACTTCACTGATCGTGCATCGATATTGACTTATTGCTTTAGCCACTTTCGCATGATCTAAATTACCTCTAAATGGCTTTGTATGATAAAAACACATCAACTAAAACTGTTCCTTTTACTTTTATTATTGGGGGGTGGTATTTCGTGTCATGCCCAGCAATTTCCGTTCTTTGGTTTTTACAGGAATATTCCCGCCTTTTATAATCCTGCAACGGCTGGTTTGGATTATTCGTTTAAGTCGAACTTACTTTATCGCTCTCAATGGACAGGTTTGGAAGGTGCTCCGATCAGTTATCTGGGACAGGTTAATGCCCGATTAGATCGGTTGCGTTCGGGGGTAGGTCTAAATGTGGTTCACGATGAAATTGGTTATACTCAATCTACGGAGATCACTGGAAACTACAATTACCAATTATCAATGAATGATAACCAACAGAAAATCGCTTTTGGGTTCGCTCCTAAATTTTATTTTTCTGAGAGACCTACAATGAACGTGGATAGTTCCGGGACTGGTACTCCAACGGGATGGGAGAGAACGTCGAACTTTACCATGAATGCAGGAGCTGTTTTTAAAGGCCAAAAGTTATTGCTCGGTGCTAGTGTCATGAATATACTTCCAGCGAAAGCGGCATTTAAGATCCCAATCATTTATGCGCCTCATACGTCTGTTATGGCAAGTTATGATATACGACTTACCGAACAAACAACACTGGTTCCAGCTGTTCATCTACTGACTGACTTCAATGTGATGAGTGTTTATCTCAATGCGCGAGTTCAGCACCAGAAGTTATGGTGGCAGTTGGGCTATCACAATCGAACCATTATTGCCGCTGCTGGCTATCGCTTTCTGGAAAGGATAAATGTCGGCTATATGATTGAATATGACGTTGAAGCTCCTATTTTCCCCCATATTTGGTCACATGAGGTTTTTTTGGCTTATGAGTTGAAATAAAAACGGCCACCTCAAGGGAGGTAGCCGTTTGTTTCCAATGGTAAAAAACAGATTACTGAATCATCAACTTTTTCACTTGAAAACCAGCATTTGTTGTTAGTTGGATAGTATACACTCCGTGCGCTAATTGGGATAATTGGAGCGTTGTTTTTCCATTAGAAACAACAGTTGTGTATACCGTTTTCCCATTTGTATTCACAATATTTACAGACCCATTTTCTGAGGACTGTATTGTAAAGTTACCATTTGAAGGATTAGGATAAACGTTAAATTTAGCGAGTGTATTTTCATTAATACCGACAAAAGAATCCACGATGACTTCAAATGTAAATACACAGCCATTATCATCTGTAATAGTCACGTTGTAAGTTCCTCCTTCCAGATTTGTGGGATCTTCGTCTGTCGATGTAAAGCCATTAGGTCCTGTCCAGTTATAAGTATACGGTGCTGTTCCTCCAGTTACAGATAGATCAATCGAACCATCATTACCATTCAACTCTGCAGTTGTTGCAGATGTAGCTGCTAGTGCATCAGGTTCCGTAACAGTTGCTGTTGCCGTTGTAGTGCAACCATTGTCATCTGTAACCGTTACATTGTACGTTCCAGGGCCTACTGCTGAAAGATCCTCAGTTGTAGAGTTAGCAGCATCATCCCATTGGTAAGTATAAGCAGTTGTACCTCCTGTTACTGATAGATCAACTGATCCGTCAGTATCTCCATTACAAGATACACCTGTAGCTTGAACTGTAGCAACGAGTGCATCTGGCTCTGTAACGGTTGCTGTTGCAGTTGTAGTACAACCATTGGCATCTGTAACCGTCACGTTGTAAGTACCTGCTCCTACTGCTGAAAGATCCTCAGTTGTAGAGTTAGTGGCATCATCCCATTGGTAAGTATAAGAAGTTGTTCCTCCAGTCACTGATAGATCAATTGACCCATCAGTATCTCCATTACAGGACACATCTGTTGCAGAAGCCGAAGCAGTTAAATCGGTTGGTTCAGTTACCGTTCCTGAGGTTGTTGCAGTACAACCGTTATCATCCGTCACCACAATACTATAAGATCCGGCACCAACGCCCGTTAAATTTTGTGTTGTTGTGTTGGAAGCATCATCCCAGAGGTATGAAGAAGATGTAGCTGTACCATTCAGTGTAACATCTACATTCAGTTCACCGTCTGTATCTCCGAAACAGTCTAATGATGTCACAGAAGTAGATGTGTTTATAGCTACTGCGGGATTTTCGTTTACGATGACTTCAATCGTGTCGAGTAAGGATCTACACCCATTAGGGTTCTCAGACCCAACATAATATTCGTATGTTCCTGGGCCTGCTGTGGGTGAGAATGGTGATCCCGTACCTATTTGGTTACTACCATCAGCATTCGAGAACCATTGAACCGTTCCTGTATTTGATACTGTTGCCTCAATAGATATTTGATCACCATCACAAACTTCGTCTCCTATTGATGAAGTGATATCTGATAAAGCTGGTGTAGAAATTGGCGTTAAGAAATTCAATGAAACTGAGGATTTTCTATCTCTAGCTCCACAGAATACGTCCGGGGAACCATCACCATTATAATCTCCGATAGACACACTGTTATCAGCTGGGCCCAATTTGTAATCACAGGATGTTTGTTGAGTTACTGTACAACCATTACTTAAAAACAATCCAGCGCTAGCTCCTCCCCAATAACGTGTGATTACATCTAGAAAGCCATCTCCATTCATATCTGCATAACGCGTCGGCGCATAAGAAAAGTAATCAACACCGCTTCCAATCGATACAATAACTTCAGCATTGGTCAAAAATGTTCCTGTTGTATCGTTATAAAATACGCGAACCCCCCAATTGTTGTACCCGTCACTTGATACAAGATCTAAATGACCGTCCTGGTTCCAATCCAGTAATCGAACGTAGCTATTGTATCCACCTACTGTTTGTCCCTGAGGATATGTTGTATTATTACTGTTATTATGAATTACCGCTGCGCCAGTTCCTATACTGAATGCAATGTCTGTATTACCATCGTTATCAATATCTCCAATATCAATACTGCTTATTGCACCATATGAACTATTCAGCCCTTCTAAGAAAATAAAAGATGGATTCCCAGCTGTACCGTTATTGATCCAAATTTCATTAAGATCCGTTGCATTTGTACCTGCGTTACCAATTATAATATCCGCGAGATTATCTCCGTTTACATCACCAATATGTGTAACATTAATAGCACCTGTTCCGTTCATTGTCACTGGAGTTTGTTCTGTAAAATTACCAGCACCATCATTCACGTATACTTTGAAAGTAAGGCCTCCGCTATTTACAATATCAATATCACCATCGTTATCAATATCACCAACAGAAAAGACTCCACCAATCGTGTTTGCGATTGGAGAAGGAGTTTCAAAATGACCAAAACCATCATTAAAATAAATGTCTTGTGCACCTCCCTCTGTAGTCGCAAGTAAATCATCGAACCCATCTCCATCAAAATCACCAGCTTCTAATGCATTCATGCGGTCAGCCTGAGCTGAAGAACCAAGTGCTGCCTGAATACTCATATAATCTGTTCGATTACTTGTTACGAAGTTTGAAGTTGCTCCCGTCAAAGCAAAGTTTTGCAATGTGCCAAGATTACCATTACCTGAGTTGTCAAATAATAAGGTATTCGATCCATTGGCTCCACTATCTATTCCATCATTAAAGTGATACATTGCTACTAACCCTTGAGCATTGGGCTCCACTTCACAGCTCATTCCGTTAGTAATCTCAGTAGCAGTTCTCGCATCACTCCAAATTCTCACATTATCCATCTGCGCTTGTACAGCTCTTCCTAACGATTGCAGGTTATTGCCAATCGCTACGTTAAAACTGCTGTTGTCTATTGGGTCGTTAGCAGCAACAGAGCTTTCCTCAACTCCATCAATATAAATTTTGGCTGTCGTTCCATCGTAAGTCGCTGCAACGTGATGCCAGGTGTTGTCATCAATTGCAGAAGTAGAGGCAAAATCGGGGAAGGCGCTACTTCCGGCAAACTTCACCGTTCCATTGGTTTCAGTATGCACCCGCCAGCTGTCGTCGCCTTTAGTCACAAGCCCCTCAAGAAGCCCGAAGCCATTCGATTTAACCCAAAACTCAACGGTCATAGACGTGGTAAAGTCAAAGTTACCCTCATTGGCTAGAACGACATGGTCGTCTGTACCGTCAAAATCTAATGCGGTCTGCGCATAGGTGATATTCATTAACCCTACTGCAGCACAAAAAGTAATAATTAGTCTTTTCATAAGAAATTTATTGTTTAAACATTTCAGTACAAAACAATAAAATGAAAAAGCTTCTTTATTATTTTTAAGGCGGCATAGTGATAAGATGCAATTTCTTGTTGACGAAATGCAAAGTCGCTTGACGAATGGGTTGATTATTTTGAAAATAACCGTTCTTGCAAGGCCTTCTTATAATTTCGGGAAATGGGTAGAGCTTCACCAGTTGTGAGGTAAACAGAGGCATTGGCTTCTTTTATATAGGATGGGTTTACAAAGCATTTTCGATGGATCTGGATGAGGTTTATTTCCAATTCTTCCAATACTTTTGTCATGCTTTTACGCTCTACGTAACGTTTTTTAGTCGTGTGAATTTCCGTGTAATTACCTTCAACTTGAAGATATACGATTGAATTTTCAGGTAGGCGCACGTCGTGAGTACCATCTCGGAAAATGTAGAATTCTTCACTAGCTATTTTCTCGAGTGCGAGTTGCAAATTCACGAAGAGGTCCTGTCGGGAAACAGGTTTGACTAAATAGCTTAACGGCTTGGATTTTACCGCTTTTGACAGGGTGCTTTCATCGCTATGAGCAGTAAGAAAGATGAATGGAATTTTCAGTTTTTCAAAGACTCGGGATAGATCAATGCCACTATCATTTTTGCCCAGACGGATGTCAATAAACGCGAGGTCAGGATGGTTATTATCAATCATTTCCAGAGCTTCAGAAGAGCTGCCAACGACTTCTACATTTATTGTTTCAAATAAGTCCAGCATCATGCTCTTGGTGTTTTCCGCAATGACCAATTCATCCTCAACAATCAAAATAGTTTTATAAGTGCTCATCTTTTTTTAACTCAATACTTAGTATAAATTGTTCACTTTCTTTTCGCCATTCAAGTCGAGATTTTAATTGCTTCGCCAGCAATTTGATCAAATACACACCCAGACTTTTAGTATTGCTATTCACTTTGGTGACATCAAAGCCAGGACCGTGATCAATTACCCGACAATAAATATTGTTTGAATCTGATTTCAGTTCAATATGTAATTTTTTATTTTTACTCACATGTGCGTATTTACAGCTGTTTGTGATCGCCTCGTTAATGATCAAACAAAGTGTTACAGCCTGAGCTATTTCGACCTCTATCTCGACAAAATCAGTGACCAAAATATCATCGGGATCCTTTCCCATCGCTGCGACAACATTCTTGCTCAGTTCTTCGAGCGCCTCTTTTAAATTCACTTTTGCATCATTGCGCTTATCGTATAAATTTTTATGAATAGTAGCGATCGAATCTATTCGCAAAACACTATCCTTTAGTTCTTTTTTGACCTTTTCATTTTCAGATCGATGAGCCTGCATATTGAGCAAACCAGACAACACCGCTAAGTTGTTTTTTACACGGTGACTGATTTCTTGAACGAGGGCTTCATTTGATTCAAGGGCTTGTGTGAGCTGCAGGTTCTTTGATTCTTTTTCTTCGTTTTCTTGCTTTAACTTCATTTTTAAGCGGCGTTGTTTATGTGCATAGATAAAGATGATCATTAGACTGAGGCCAATTAATGAAACGGTGATCCACAAAAAGAAACGTTCTCGATTGATCGCTTTCTTTTCTAATTGTTCATTTCTTAGAGAAATTTCCTGTTCGCGAATAGTTTGTTCGTTTTGTTTTTGAGAAAACAACACTTCAACCATTCTCGTATTCACTTCATAATCCTGATCTTTTTTTGAAATAACTGCTCTCAAACGCTTTCGTTCATAATACTTCATTGAGTCCGGACGATTTAACTGTCCTTGTAAATTCCGGAGATCCTCCAGTAAATTGACCTCTAGTTGGTACCATTTTTTTTCCTCAATCAATTCAAGCGCTTTGTGCGTGACCGCCAAGCTTTTCTCTAGCTCTCCAATTGTCCCATAAACAACAGAGATGTGATGCATTGCATTGACTGCGTAGCGAATCATTCCTACAGAGCGCCACAAAGAGTCTGCGCGGTGAAAGTGAGGTAGTGATTTTTTATGTTTTCTTTGGACGCGATAGACATACCCGATTTCATTTTCTGCCGTAGCAATAAGGTCTGCATGGTTTATTGACTCAGCCAAAGCTAAAGACTGCTTGGAATAATAAAGTGAGGAATCAAGTTGACCTGTTTCAGAAAAAACTGCTGCGATACGATTCAGGCAACGCGCTTGGTGATAAGTATGTTGTGCTGTTTGATGCAGGACCTCTTTTAACGTTTGCATGGCTTTGTCATATTCTTGAATTTTTCGGTACATCTCTCCCAAAGAAATCTTTGCTTCCAGATATTGTTCTTCGTTCTGTGATGAATCAGTAATGGTGTTGGCATCCAATAAAAAAGAAAGTGCCTTTCCATTTCTGTCCACTGCTGATAACGAAGATGATAAATCCAAAAATATTTCTGCGCGCAATGTCGGTTGATTCATCGCTTTGATCCAACGTGCTGCTTTTTCCAGCTCATAATAGGCTTGTGGATAATTTGATTGCCAATAAACCGCTTTTCCATGTGACCAATGCTTTAGGGCTTTTCCCAAACGTGAAGTCGTATCGATGGATTGAGCAAAAAGGAGAAGACTATCCGGATGGGTATACTTTACACGCTCCTCCAGAGCTTTGAACGATTCAAAAGATGGCTGGGCCTTTGCATGGGTTTGAATACTCAGTACTAGCAAAAATAATATGGAACAGAGCTGCCTACACATCTTGGAGGTTTCGGATCTGTCACGAAAGTAATAAAAAAGGTCGAGTTCAGTCTTTTAATTGGTTTTGCGTCCTGCATACGCCGTAGAAGAAATACTTCCCGAACCACCATAGTGCAAATTAATATAGACACTATCTGGTTCAAATCTGAAATTCATGTAATTAAAACCAGCACTGAAAGAAATAGTTTTTCCATATTCGACGTTGTTCTCATGTATTCGAGCCCCCAATACGTCGATAGTATCTTCTTCTGATGTAATTGTAATCGCTTTTTGAAAAACGGAATCAGCGCTTTCTCCACTATTGTCCCAATAGCTTTTCTGTACTTGACAGTCGTAGGTCCCTGCAAAAGGATGTTCCACTTTATCTTTTAGACAACTCGTTAAGGACAAGAAGACTATGCATACCATAAGAAGACACTTTTCCATATACTCTCAAATTCTTTTTGGGTAACGTGGGAAAGGCTATTAGGGTTGGGGTTCGTTTCAAAAAATGACTGAAATGATATGTTTTTGGATAAAGTCACGTCTCTATAATCAAGACGAAAAGTATTTTGAACTAATTGCAAGACCTAAGTCATACCTTTTACTGATAGCTTGAATGGGAACTTTGAATTTTCGTATGTCTTCTTACTTCCATTCCAGTTCAGGAGAAAGCTCTTTTGTGTTCGGAATAAACAGGGCTTTGAGGTAGGCAAGAGAAGAGCGCAAACGGTACTAATAATACATTAAATAACTGGTTTTTCATGATTGAGATTCTCTTGAGGTTAAGAAAAAAACGGCCCCTAAAAAAGGAGTGATTAATTACTGTGACTCAAATAGAATTGGAATTCTGCATCGTACATTAACGGGTTTTCCCTTGCTTTCTCCAGGAATCCATTTGGGCATTGATTTCACTAGCCTTTTAGCTTCTTCATCAATTTCCTTTGAGATCCCTCGCATTATAGAAACCCCTCCAATAGAACCATCTTTGAGTACTTTGAATTCCACATATACCTTTCCTTTTGTATTTGTTTCGGTTGCTGTTTGTGGGTATTTCAGGTTTTCACTGATCCATTTTTTCATTACCTCAGTCCCTCCTGGAAAGCTAGCTTCTTTATCCGGGAATTCAACTATATGAGACGCTTCTTTTTTGTCGTTGTTTCCACTAATATCAATCATTGGTGGAGGTGTTTCTTGTGAATCATTTCTTCTAGTTGCATTTTCATTAGTAGAGTGGACATGCCCATTATCTTCGTTTACAGAATTGGCCTGTGCATCTTCTCTCATTTTTTTTCGTAGAGCCATTAATCTTATTGCGCTGCTTTTGAGTAATGCTTTTGATATCATTCCACTGAACTTATTAGGATCTTCATACTTTTCATTGTATGGGATGAACTCAATGGTATCTAGAAGTTTCCCTTCTGAATCAAATACCTGCCATGGAGAAATAAATTTTTTATCTTTGATTTTACCTGAAAGCTTTAATGACCCGTCTCTTTCGAAGGTTTTGACATTTCCAGTACCATTCGCAATATCTAGAATTGTTTTTTTTCTGCCCATGGAATAATAACTTTCTCTGAAAAGAGTATATTCATCGTGCTTTGAGTAATCCATATCGTAAACTTGAGCCCCTTTAGAGTTAAACTTTTGGTGTTTTATAATGCTACCTGAATCGTAATTCCTTATTTCAGATAAATCTTCTTTATAATTGTACGACCAGCATTCACCTGTGAAATTTCTATCAATGGTATTACACCTCACGCGTTGTTCAAATTCGGAGTGAACATTTAATTCCTTTGACAATTCTTTTAGTTCTAAAATATTAAAATCAGCTTTTGCTCCAGCTGTATTTGCTGTTATATATTTTCCCTCCACCTCAAGATTTTCTATAACAAAAGGTGCGTAATCTTCTATCCAAAATGAAAGTGAGGAGTTTGATTTAATGACCTTTACTTGTATGGAATCATATTCTTCTACTTGTTTAATGTATCTTCGTTCAGAAATTTTTGATCCTTTCAAATCACTAGAAACGTAGCCAACCATTCCATTTTCGAGAATATAAAATAAATAGCCAGCATCTTTATTATGAGTAGCTTCTTCCTGATCAGCGCAAAATAATATTCCTGCCCACGAACCTCCCCCACTGCGATAAGAGTCCTGTAGCGTTATGTTTGCAGTTAATTCAAAATCCCCAACTTCATTTTTCAACATCCTTTCTGAAACAATTCTGTCCTCCATTGAATCAACTGTAAAATTGTTTTCTAGAAGCTTACTTGATGTACATGAAAAACAAAGGAGTAAGAAAACTGGAAAGTATTTTATCATGATCTAAAAGTTAATAAGTCTGATTCGTAGCACTTACAAGAAAGTGCATCAATGTATTTCCGCCAAGTTAGTAAAAGTCGAAGAAAAATTTAGGTGGTGTAGCTAAGTTTTTTTCTGTACTACATTGTTAAGTTATGATTTGAACAACTTTCGTGATGGAAGAGGATCATCACTTGATCGCCATATCTGTCGCCTTTTAAGTTTGTTTTAAAGAACTTTTGTTGTTTGGGTTAGTTGAATTAAACCAAGGTATCTAACTATTTTTCTGTAGATTAAACTACAGGTTCTGAAAGTTTTTTCTTCTCTAAACTGATAACGATTATGATAAATCGTTAACAAACTTTGATTTTAGAATTTTTACTCGTTTCGGATGGCAAGCTTTTATAAATGGATAAGCGCTTTTTTAAGTGTCATATTTTTTTATTGAGTTAGTGGCTGATTTCGAGGAGCATTACACACTAATGAATTATTATTTCAAAAGAAGTAACCTATCTGTTAAGTTTATTTATTGACTCATTGGGGCCAGGGTCTAGCTAAACCACGTTTTAATGCGGTTTAGGTTTGTTAATGGTAGTTTATTTCTTGTATATTAAATTAGATAAATCATCATTTTTGAAATTCAAGTTTTTACTTACTTTGGTTGATTTAAATTTATTGATTGCATTAATCAACATTCTGTGTTTACCCCAAATAAAGTGAATCCAAAGGACCGTGAATAGCTATTCAGATTGTTTTAAGTGGATCAGTGCAGAATCTCACGAAATACAATCAAACCCACCCTTGCAATTCCACAATTATTGCGATATTTATAACCAATTTTTGTATAAATTCAGACTGATATGGGTAACGAGATGGAAGAAAAGAACGAGAAATTGTTAGCGAAACGCGCTGAAGCCAAGCTAGGTGGTGGTGAAAAACGCATCGAAGCACAACATAAAAAAGGCAAGTTAACTGCTCGGGAACGTATCGAATTGCTCGTAGATGAGGATTCATTCCAGGAGCTGGGAATGTTCGTGGAACATCGTTCGAAAGATTTCGGTCTGGACAAACAAAAAATTGCTGGTGATGGTGTTGTTACTGGGTATGGTACAATTCACGGTCGACCGATTTATGTATTTTCACAAGATTTTACAGTTTTAGGAGGTTCGCTTTCTGAGACACATGCAGAGAAGATCTGTAAGATTATGGACCTCGCGTTGACGAGCCAAACACCGTTGATTGGTCTAAATGATTCGGGAGGAGCTCGTATTCAGGAAGGAGTGGTTTCTTTGGCTGGTTATGCTGATATTTTCTATCACAATACCCGTGCTTCGGGTGTCATTCCTCAATTGAGTGTCGTTATGGGGCCTTGTGCCGGTGGAGCCGTTTATTCTCCAGCTCTAACAGATTTCATCTTTATGGTAGAGGATACTTCTTATATGTTTGTTACTGGGCCAAACGTGGTGAAAACCGTGACTCACGAGGAAGTGACCTCAGAAGATCTTGGAGGTGCAAAGGCGCACGCAGAGAAATCTGGAGTCAATCATTTTACCAGTGCGAATGACGTAACGGTACTGAAGGATGTGCGCGATTTGATGTCGTATTTACCCCAGAACCACAATTCAACTGCGCCGCATACGGAAGCATTTGACTTCGACGAAAAGAAATTAGATACAATTGCTGGTATTTTACCCGATAACTCAAACATGCCTTACGATATCCGTGAGGCAATCGATTGTGTGATCGATGATAATTCCTTCAGAGAGGTGCACAAAGACTTTGCAACAAACATCGTAGTAGGATTTGCACGTGTGGAAGGAAGAACAATTGGAGTTGTAGCAAACCAACCAATGTCGCTAGCGGGAGTACTGGATATCGATTCATCAAGAAAAGGAGCGCGTTTTGTACGCTTCTGTGACGCTTTTAATATTCCACTATTAACATTCGAAGATGTGCCAGGATTCTTGCCAGGAACGGATCAGGAGTGGAATGGAATTATTGCACATGGAGCGAAGTTGCTTTATGCATTTAGCGAAGCAACTGTTCCACGTATTACGATCATTACGCGTAAAGCCTACGGCGGAGCCTTTGATGTGATGAACTCAAAAAATATCGGCGCTGACTTGAACTTTGCATGGCCTTCTGCTGAGATAGCCGTAATGGGAGCAAAAGGAGCTGCGGAAATCATCTTCAAAAGAGAAATTGCAGCAGCAGGAGATCCGGAAGCAAAACTTAAAGAGAAGGAGGAAGAATATGGAGACATGTTTGCGAATCCTTACCGAGCGGCAGAACGCGGTATTATCGATGATGTGATCAAGCCAGCGGAAACGCGTGCTAAAGTTGTTGCTGCTTTCAAAATGCTGGAGAACAAGAAAGAAGAGTTGCCGCCGAAGAAGCACGGGAATATTCCGATGTAGGGTGGGGAGTATTGAGCAAGAGTATTGAGCAGGAATAGTGTTTATTGATGTAGTCAAGATGCGTATAATCTTATCACAGTTTTCGATGACGATCTTTCTCTTTCCATCGTGGCTAATGATATATTTAGATTCAATAAATAGCTGAAGCCAATATAAAGTCTCGTTTGCCTCTTTCGAGAGGTGTTTTTTTTGTGATAAAAGCTCTTCGACTAAAAGCATAATTCGCTTCAGAAATAGTTGCTACAATGGATGTCGCACTGCGTAGTAATTGTTTCGATATAACAAACGCTTTTCTTGCAACTAAAGATTTATGGAGCTCAATTATTTCTAATGAAAAATTAAATGATTGTTACAAACAATGGGTTTTGATCCATAATTTACTTTTTTCTTTAAAACTACTCACTACTCTTGCTCTCTACTCACTATATCACTCGTCACTAATCGCAGGTTAAACAAAAATGCGTATATTCATATTTCTCAACAATTGACAAACAAAGGAAATAGGATATATGACAGAATTACAATCAAAACTTCCCCATGTAGGCACCACGGTTTTTACGGTGATGTCGAAAATGGCGCAGGAACACAAAGCAATTAATTTATCACAAGGTTTTCCCAATTTTAATGTGGCTGAACAGTTACTAGACAACTATCATAAGGTTATTGATGGCAATTATCATCAATATAAACCCATGCCTGGGGATGGTCGCTTGCTGAATGAGGTAGCTCAAAAGGTGGAGACACACTATGGAAGAAGCATTCATCCGGAAAACGAGTTGTTAATCACGGCTGGAGCAACACAGGCCATCTTTACAGCGATTCAGGCGATTATTCACAAAGGCGATGAGGCAATTGTTTTAGATCCATCTTATGATTGTTATGCACCCAGTGTTGAATTAGCTGGCGGAGAACCGATCCACGTGAATCTGAATGCTAATTTCACCGTAGATTGGGACAAGGTGGAGGATCAGATTTCGAAGAACACGAAGTTGTTGGTGATCAATAACCCCCATAATCCTGGCGGTCGCGTTTTATCAATGCAAGATATTGAGGCGTTAGAACAAATTATGAAACGGCATCCACATGTTTTTTTACTGTCGGATGAAGTGTACGAATTCATTCATTTTGAAGAACCACACATCTCAATCAATACACGGGAGGCGCTTTACGAACGTTCGATCATAGTATCGTCCTTTGGCAAAACCTTTCACGTAACAGGTTGGAAAATAGGTTACGTAGTGGCGCCTGAAGCGATCATGAAAGAGATCAAAAAAGTACATCAATATGTAGTCTTTTGTGTCAACAGTACGGCACAGGAAACATTGGCGAGCTACTTACCACAAGTTGACCTTGGAGATCTCAGCACATTCTACCAACAGAAACGCGACTTTTTTCGTGAACGCATGAAAGACAGCCGATTTGAGTTGTTGCCATGCGAAGGATCTTACTTCCAGGTTGCAAGGTATAATGCGATTAGTGATTTGGGAGATGTGGATTTTGCCAAGGAAATGACACAAAAACACGGTGTGGCAGTAATTCCTATTTCAGGATTCAACAAAGATAAGCACGACGATCATTTGATCCGTTTTTGTTTTGCAAAAGATGAAGACACCATAATTAAAGCAACAGAATTATTATGCAAGATTTAAAAGTCACATTAATTCAAGCCAAACAGGAATGGGAGGACAAAGAATTGAACCTCATGCATTTTACGAAAATGCTTAATGAGATAGAGCATCCAACAGACCTGATTATTCTACCGGAAATGTTTCAAACGGCATTTACTATGAATGCTAAAGAGATGGCGGAGACCATGGATGGTTCGAGTCTGAACTGGTTAAAACAAAAGTCACGTGAGAAAGAAGCGGCGATTATGGCTTCACTGATCATTGAAGAAGAAGGGAATTATTACAACCGGATGGTTTTTGTGACTCCTGATCTCCGGGTACAACATTATGATAAACGAAAGCTTTTCACGCTCGCTAAGGAAGATGAACATTACTCTTCTGGTGAGGAAAACACCATAGTAGATTACAAAGGTTGGAAGCTTTTGTTACAAGTTTGTTACGACCTACGTTTTCCAGAAGTAGCTCGAAACAGAGTGGTGGATACAAGGTTTGATTACGACGCGATCGTATATGTAGCAAATTGGCCAGAAAAGCGTTCCTTGCATTGGAAGGTCCTATTACAAGCGAGAGCCGTGGAAAATCAATGTTATGTGATTGGTGTGAACAGAGTAGGAGAAGATGCCAATCAATTGAATTATTCAGGTGATTCTTGTATTATCTCTCCATTGGGCGAAATTGAACAATATCACGCACACGAGGAGATCATCATGAGTGATATGCTGGAAGTGGACATTTTGCAGGAGACGAGGAGTAAATTGCCGTTTTTGAGAGATCGGGAGGTGTGAAGTCGATGGATCGGGTAGACTTGATACACCACTTTATTCATTTCATGGCATTCGAATACCTTACCATTTACTAATTTCAAAAAATGAAACTACATTTAGCTCATAATAAAACACTTTTCAAGCAGTTATAACGGCATGAAACTCTATTCGAACAAACAAAAATGGAAGGTCGCACTATTATTTGTAGCGCTCGTACTTGTTGGGGTGTCGTTGTTTGTCTCGAATACGATTGTATCGAAGGTAGCGCAACGGGAGCGCGACCGGGTCACACAATGGGCTGATGCGATTAAAAAGCGAGCTGAATTGGTGCGATTAACCAATAATTCATTTAGTGAATTGCGCGAGAAGGAGTTGAATGAAATGGAGTTGTGGATCGACGCCACAAAAGAGATCTCTCGCAAAACACCGCTTGACAGGCAGCAATCCTTTGATTTGCCGCTAAAAATCATTAATCGTAACGACGATATTCCGGTAGTTGTATTGGATCAAAACGATCAAGTTTCTACTTATATTAATTTGAACTTCGAGGCGAAAGACCTGGAAAAAGCTTTCCCTCAAGCAGATAGTACAAAACTTCAAGGTTATTTTGAAGACTCATTGGTAAAGTTGGCATATAGTTGGGAAAAAGCAAATCCTTCGTTTACGATAGAAATCTATGACGGATTGTTTATGACTTATTTTTATAATGATTCTCGTGATATCGTTCGCTTAGAGCACGAACGAGATTCATTGCTTGAAGCTTTTAATCAGGAACTCATACGTAACACCAACCTTGTTCCCGTTGTACTTACCGATAGTTCAAAATCAAAAGTCATTGCTACAAATTTTTCTGATGATGAAATTGCCAATTTTTCCCAGACATTGGGTGATTTAAAGGCTCAAAATGATCCAATCCGCATCCGTTTTTCTCAGGATCGGACCCATTATGTCTTTTATGCCAATAGTGATGAACTCGTGCAATTACAGTACTTTCCTTACATTCAGTTCCTGATCATTGGATTGTTTATTTTTATTGGATATATGATTTTTAGTACATTCAGAAAGGCCGAACAAAATCAAGTGTGGGCAGGGATGGCTAAGGAAACAGCACATCAACTTGGAACGCCAATTTCTTCATTGATGGCATGGGTGCAAATGTTGGAAGGAATGGATATTGATAAAGACATCACAAAAGAAATGAATAAAGATGTGCATCGCCTTTCTCAAGTGACTGATCGTTTTTCAAAAATTGGAGCAGGAACGCAATTGAAAGAGGCCGATATTGTACAAACAACCAGTGAATTTTTAAGTTATTTACGAACCCGTTTGCCTCAAAAGGTGCAATTAATATTTGATAGTTCAGATAAAAACCTGGTCATAGCTCACAACCCTCCTTTGTTTGAATGGGTCATTGAAAATATATGTAAAAATGCCATTGATGCTATGGAGGGAGCGGGTGAGTTAAAAGTAACAATTCACAAAGAAAATGGGTCCGTTCATATCGACATCACGGATACAGGAAAGGGTATGACAGGCACTCAACAACGGAGTGTTTTTCAACCGGGATATACCACGAAAAAACGCGGTTGGGGCTTAGGGTTATCACTGGCCAAACGCATTATCCATGATTATCACAAGGGTCGATTAAAAGTGCTTCGCTCAGAAGCAGGTAAGGGGACAACTTTCCGTATAACATTATTTATCTAGTGTTAATTCAAAAAAAGCACCACGCCCGAGGGCAGGGTGCTACTTTAATACCTGGATATTTGTTGATAGTTATTTCAACTTGAAATGGATGACAGTGTTTTTATAAGATCGAATAAATTCTCCGTTTTCATCGACACCCGGATTCCAATTTGGCGATGCTTTTATGACACGGATTGCTTCTTTTTGAAGGCTTTTGGATACTTCTTTATTCAGCACCTCAATAGCTGTTAAACCTCCGTCGCGTTCTACAATAAAAGTGAGCCAAACGTCGCCTTCTTCTTGAAAATCTATAGATTCCTCTGGATAAATGAGGTGTGTTTTTAAGTATTCTTTCCAGTTACCCGCAAATGTAGCCTCTTTTTTAGGATACTTTACAGCTTTGTTCAATCCTGGTTTTTCTCCAATATCAACGTCAAATTTACCATTGAGAAGATCGTTTAATTCGCCTAAATCAATTTGATGTTGTTCATCGTTATTGGTGTTTTTTGTTTTTTTGATGGGTTGATTGAGGTTTTTTTGTGCTTTTGGTTCTACTTTTTTTGTCTGAGCCACTTTTTTCGTTTTGGGCAAATCTTTAGGGCGGTCAATTTTGACTTCTATTTTTTCCACGGGCACTTCAGCGGTTCGCACTGCTTTTTTGTCTGTTTTAACAGCAATAGGAGTGCGCCATGTAAATGCCATAGTTGCGCATGCGCTTACTATCATAAGGCCCAATTGAAAATAAACCGGTTTTCTCTTGTCGGCATCGAGGTTTGGATTTTTTTTTGCATTCATAAAAAAGCGTTTTTGAGTTCACATGAATGAATTCAAAACTCGTGCCAATCTTTAGTGGTCAATAAAAATGGGCCTATCCAGCGGTTGAGTGATCGATAAGTTTAAACCCTCTTCCGTGAACATTCATGATTTCGATGGAATCATCCGCTTTAAGTATTTTTCGCAATTTAGCAATGTAGACGTCCATACTGCGTCCGTTAAAATAATTGTCATCCCCCCAAATTGAGCGCAATGCCGCTTGACGATCGAGGACGTCATTTTTGTTTTTTGCGAGTAACTTTAGTAAATGATTTTCTTTAGTTGTTAGTTTGTTTTCGTCATCTCCGATCTTGAGGATACGCGTTTCAGGGTCAAAAGAAAACTTTCCTATGGTGAATGTCCGATCTACTGAAGTGTTGCTATCCGCAGTGCGTTTTAAAATCGCTTCAATGCGCGCAACAAGTTCCTCCATACTGAAGGGTTTGGTCAAATAGTCGTCCGCACCGAGGGAAAAACCCTGAAGTTTATCCTCTTTCATAGTTTTTGCTGTAAGGAACAAAATCGGTACTTTTTGATCGATACCACGTATTTCTTTT